>CANISK010000098.1 GCA_947470205.1 Neisseriaceae bacterium
ACAATTTACATTGGAATTTATAACGCTATTAAAATTTGAATCCCCGCCATATGTGACAGCATTTGCAGTTGGAAAATTTTGTTGTGATACTATATTATTGTTTTCATCTTTTAAAATCATCTGGTTATTTTGTGCTATAAAATATCTGGTTGTACGACGACACACATCCCAGACATCCATGAAGGTATCTATCTTAATTGTTGTAGTGTCCGCCCCTACAGATAGATAAACCCCCATGCTAAATACTTTAGCACCCTCTAGTGGAATATTCGATAATATTAATGCACCTGGTGTTGGAAAATGACAACTATTTGGTGATATTGTAGTGTCTGGCAATAAAACTTCGTATGGTTGATAAGTGCTATCTTCATGAACATGACGATCACTAACCTCCCCTTGAAAATTTTTTGTGTATTTATCGTGAGATGGTGCATATTCCACACTAAACATAAAATTATGACCTGTGGGGTATGTATCTTTATCATTTACCATATCTTGAAGTGCATTCCAGTCATTGGGTTCTTGTAATATAATCTCACATATGGAATTGCTTAAGATATTGAGCTTATTATCATTGGTGTAACAGTTTGGTTTATAAAATACGTTATCTGGGACATCTTTGCTTAAAACAACATGGGTACTTTTAGAATCACGTAGCATCAGTGTTGGGCTTAGCAAGCGTGTATCATATTGTGTTGGATTATTAATCACAAAAACCTGATAAAAGTTATTATCATGCGGTAGGTGATTAGTGTACTGAGCATCTGTAGGCTGGTTGACTATAATTCCGTTATTTATATGTAGGTTTATGGTTTTTTTGAAGTCATCTCCCCCGTATTCATGAAAAATAATTTTACTATTATCATCATCTTTGGTGAATGTGGTGAGTGTTGCTTCGCACGTGCTGTGGGGGTTGATTGTTTTGCCTTCACAGTTATTAGTAATAGATATTTTACCAGTATCATACTCCATGCCACCTTTATTAATATCAATATCACCTTTCTTGATATCAATATTAAAATCACTATCATTTAAGATGGTGATTTGCTTGGTGGCTGTAGTGTGGATTATAATATCATCCGTTGTACCATTATCTTCAGTGATGGTGAGGTTTGGGGTGGTGATATTTACGGGATAGGTGATTGGGTTTAATAACTGTTCATCTGTATTTACAGTCAATATTCCAAATCCGTGAGCATTGTTACTAATATCAACATCGAAAGTACAGGCATCATCTGCTTGTAGCATTTTACCAGTACAGTTATTGTATTGTGGATTGATGGAGCCTACATTGTTGTTAGGTAAGGTGATTGATTTGATATGGATATCGTTAGATCCATTATTGTGTATGGTATATAGTACGGTACCCGGTTTTGTTATATTAATTGGCGGAGATATTGTTGTTTGATCTTGGATTATTTCTAGGGAGTTTATATCTGTAATTTCATATAATAATAATTTTTGTGTTGCTATTAAGGGATTTGAGGTATTTACTAAAATTGTATGCTGTTTATTTAGCCCTGGTGATGCAATTGCCATAATTTCACAATGACTACGATTCTCAAGTGTACTATTAATGCAATTAACATCTTTAATAATCAAATTATCATCATTTGATTTATCAAGACTAATCGATGTGATAGTAACCGGTAAAGCGCCGTTGTTTTTAATTTGTATTGTTTGTGGTTTGGTGGTTTTTAATTCTTTAATATTATTCTCAAATACTCCCTCATTTGAAGTATTTACATGAATTGTAAACTTATACATACCATTATTGGTATCAATGGTTATAGTATCATCCAACGCTTCACCAGATTTGACATTTACAGTGATCTCACAGGATTGTTTGCTAGATAAGGTCTTTTGTTGACATTTTTCAATATCTTGAATTTTATCTACAGTATCAGGATTGGATAATTTTATCTCATCTTTTATGATTACCGGCAGGTCTCCAGAATTGGTAAAGTTTATTTTAACATCCCCACTGGAGTTGATATCTGTAACTGTAGTTTTTAAGTTGCCGGGTGTTTTTGTGCCGTCACCGCTACCACCTCCACTACTACTTCCACCACCAACACATGACGTAAGAAATAATATTGTACCTATTAAAAGTGCAGTAATTTTGTGCATTGCGTTCATCGTGCCAATCCCTCCTTTTGATTTATTCGTTTAAAAAACTATTATTTGCCATCTGTGATATCCCATATAACTTGAATGGGAATTTCATTATTTAGTCCTACATTAAATGTGGTTGGTATGCTTGTATTGTACGGTAAACTTGAAAAATCATAACTTATACCACAATAACCGAAAGTACCAGTTAGCCAAAAAAATGAAGTATTTCCTGTGTTGCCCAAACAAAAAGGGTAACCATAGATTAGATATTTTGCAGACGAAGTATCTACCTTAAAAGACGTAGATTGATTGCGCCAATTATAAATTGCCACATTAAAACCAGCAATATCTGTATGTGGAATAGTGATATGCACTGGTGCAGTTGGCACTGGCATTTTTTCGTTCCATATTTCATTCATATGAGAGCCATACCCAGCCGACACCACAAGCCCTGGTGTGGATATCTTGGGTAAATCTACCCGATACTCAAATTGATGTGGATTATTTACATCTCGATAATGAAAGGTAAGCACACCTGCGGTATCCCCATACCCCCTACATCCCGCCCATATTTGCATTTCACACGGTTTATCTTTGCTAACTATATTCCCAGTGCATCCATCCTTATGAATAGCCTCTTCTTTGCTCACAAGTGCCCCGCGATACACATCGCCATAATTTGTATTAGATGGAGTAAAATCCACACTATCAATTATATAACTATCTTGATAAGACCCCAATGACACACGCCCCAAATATTCGGCATACTGATCTGTGCCACCTTGTGAAAGACAAAAGTTAGGAATTTCATGATCCATGCTAGGTACGGTTAGACTATTACTAATTGATACACTTATCATATCATCAGAGATTTGTTTATACTGTGCAATTCGTTTATCATCAATATAATACCTATAGCTAAACTCCGCCTTGCTCATCCATCTGGCATCTGGTTTGGTGGCGCTAATATCAAAAGAACAATGATTTTGTTTACTAATGTCTAAACCATCCACACACCCATCATTTGCAGATGGGGTAATTTCAATCCCACTTTCCATTGAACCTGATACCCCGTAGTCATCAATCACAATCTTATGCTTATTGTACATTGTATTATCAAATGATATATCGCACACCCCCAAGTGTTTACAGTTAAAATGTGAATGAAGATATGGCGCGTGGGTTGAGTTAGTATAATTTTTATCATACACCCCACCGCGATAATTAATTGTAATTAATTCTCGAAGTGGTGCATCATCTGGATACGTTTGCCCTACATCCTCATAATTCACCATAAAACTACACATGCCCCCTGGTTTGAGTGTTCCACTACATGAATTATTTTGTAGCATTAGTGAATCATACTCACTACCTTTAAATATCACGTTATCAATATATATTTGCACGTGTTCATCTTGGTTCGTAAACGTAAAAGTACGAATCCCAGCCTCACCACGTAAGTCATTTTTTGATACAAAATATTCACCAAGCTCTCCATCTACGGTGAGCTCTAGTTTTATTTTATCGTGCGTGTTGTTATAATTCCATACTGAAATTGGGATATTTATCACGCCAAGGTTGGTATTTAGTTTTAAACCTAGAGTTTGAGCTGTGGTATATATCCCTTTAATTTCAATTGCAATAGTGCATATATTTCCTTTGTCTAAAGATTTACCCTGGCAATCCGTCAAGCTATAATTTATTATATCTGTTTCATTTTGATTTTTATTATCTGGGGATTTAAGAGATACGTTATTAACTGAAACTTGGGAGGTAGTGTTATTTGAAAGCTGAAACTCTACCAGTCCAGTTTTGTCTACAGTGGACTTGGTGACATCTTGTCCGTTTAGATTTAGTGACAATGTCGGTGGATTTGGCGTTGTATTGTCAGTACCTTGTCCACCAGTACATGCAGATAAGAGAAGAACTGATGATATTGATAAAAGTATAAGAAAAATGCGCATGAATGTGTCCAGTTTAGTGTTATTGTGAATGAAACAGAGTACTTGCGAGATGTATTATATAATATCTCGCCCATAAATTCCAAAAATTTTATATTTTTTCTTAAATACAAGCGTGTTGCTAGAGTAAATTATGATAAAATTATTGTTATTAATTGGGTTCATGGAGAAGAATATGCTCTGTATTTCAATGTTTTATGCAGTATACACTCTTCGTATTTAACACCTGGACGTTGTTCGACAATAAAAAATTACTTCTTATGGATATTTAGCCCATAGCACTCATAATTTTTTTATTTTCGCAGAGAGCCAGCTTTCAAATACTGCGAGTATATTATGTAATTATAGAAAACACAACATGAATAATAATAGTGATATCTTAAAAATTGCATACCAAGATTCTATATTAGAGGATACATTTGTTGCGCCAACAATACCGAGTGCACGCAATAAAGCACAATTAAAAGTATTATTAATCGGTGGGACTGGGGTTGTAGGACCTGGGGTAATTTATAACTACCTAATCCATAACCACGCAGTAACCGTTATGATCCGTGGTGATAAAGAAACCGAAAAAAATCGACTAATTGAACAATTAAGTATTTTGCCAGAATACCATGAAATAAAAGAACTTTGTATAACTAATTTATCTGTTATATCTGGCGATTTAGCCAAAGATAATCTTGACTTAAATAACAATGATAAACAAATATTTTTAAATGCGGATGTTATATGGCACGTTGCAGCGTGGACCAACCACATAAGACCATATACTACATTTGATAGCACCAAACCAGATATAAGACAAACTAACACTCTATGTGTAAAACGGATTTTACAATTAATTATGGAATCAGGTAGAAATATACCATATAATTTTGTGTCTACCGTACCTGCTGCAAAACTTAAAGCTCACCAACTTACCGAAGAATTTGTGCCAGAAATGGATATAGTTAACAATACCGGCTATATCATGAGTAAGAAAGTAAGCGAGCATATTTTATTACAAGCAACTAACCGCGGCTTTGATATTGGAGTATATCGTTTAGGTTACGTAATTGGACACTCTAAAACTGGTGCGCTTTGTTTGGCACACAGAGTGGATCATTTAATGGCAGAAATATTTGCAGTAATTAACACTGGATTTTATCCGAATTGGGGCATGGTACGCAAAAATGTCCTATCGTATGACATAGTTGGTAAGATTTTTTATAATATTAACCAAAACTTTAACCATAAGAACCGAGTTTATAATATAGTAAACCCTGTAGCCGCAAAATGGGATGATATTATTGGTGGCTTAAAACAAAATGGATTTAGTAATATTTTACCAATAGATAATAAAGAATTTATTCAGTTAGTTTTAGATAAGCAATTAGATTTGGCTAAATTTGTTAAAGATTTAAATTATCCCAATATAAATGAGCTTGGTGAAACTTTAAAACATTTAGAAACAGAATCTAATATTGCAATGGATAATATGCTTAATACTAGTAGCACCAACCCGAAAGAGATTCCTAGCTCGTTAGGTATTATTATAAATAATGTGAGTTATTTATTTAAATTATCTAGGCAAATACTGTGAGTATATATAGAAAATAATTAACTATGAAAAAACTTACAATCGGGGAAATGGTATTTATTGCAGTCTTGGGGACTTTGATGGGTGTGGTTTGGTGGGCGTATACTTTTTTAAATGACATATTAGCACCATTTCTAAAAATATTTGCGTTGGATGGGTTGCTCGGTGGTATGTGGCTTATGGGTGGGACTTTTTTTGGGTATATCATCCGAAAAAGAGGGAGCGCTCTTTTGGGAGAGGTAATCGCAGCTGTTGCTCAAGGTTTTATATCTCGTTGGGGGGTATCTTCCCTCATTTACGGACTTATTCAA
>CANISK010000099.1 GCA_947470205.1 Neisseriaceae bacterium
ATACTTTTGTATGAACAAAAGTTACATCCGCAGAATTCAGGGGGTAATAATACGCATCCCGAATATCTATATTAAATTATACACAAATATCGTTTTAAATATCAATACACAAATTTGTGTCATTTTTATTTTATTATTGTTTTATTTCAATTAAGAAAAATCTACAGTCTGATGCAAAAAAATGTATAATACCTATTATCAAATTACGTAGTATATTTAAAAGTTAAACCTTTCAAAATGGAGACCAATCATATTATGCAACATAGATTTTATGTAAAAAAAGTGGCCATCTTGGGTGCTGGAGTTATGGGGGCGCAAATTGCTGCTCATTTTGGTAACGCTGGAATAAGTGTCGTTTTATTTGATTTAAAAACAAAGGACGGAGAGCCAAATCAGCTTTCATTAAAGGCTATAGAAGGGCTTAAGAAATTCAATCCAAAGCCAATAGCAAGGCTTAAAAGTTTAGACTATATAACTGTAGCAAATTATGAAGATAGCCTACATTTACTTAAAGATTGTAATTTAATTATAGAGGCAATCGCAGAACGTTTGGATTGGAAAGAAGACCTTTATAAAAAAATTGTACCATATATCAATGAACACACAATAGTGGCATCAAATACATCTGGTCTTAGTATATCTTCCCTTGCGGAGTGTTTTCCCTCTATCTATCGTCATAATTTCTGTGGAATCCATTTCTTTAACCCACCACGTTACATGTCTCTTGTGGAACTTATCCCACATACCACGACGAATAAAAACATTTTAGCCACTTTAGAAACATTTTTAGTGACAAATCTTGGAAAAAATGTTATCATAGCTAAAGACACCCCAAATTTTATCGCAAATCGGGTAGGGGTCTTTTCAATGCTAACCGCATGTATTCATACTGAACAATTCCAGATTCCATTAGATATAGTAGATAAACTCACAGGTAAAAATTTAGGTAGAGCAAAAAGTGCCACATTTAGAACTGCCGATGTAGTGGGGTTAGATACATTTGCACATGTGGTGAGTACAATGACTAAAAACTGCAAAGATGGTTTTGAACACTGTTACACTTTACCTAGTTGGGTGCAAGGTCTTATAGATAAAGGAGCATTGGGGCAAAAAACTAAAGCTGGATTTTATAAAAAAGACAAAGATGGCACTATTCAAGTTTTAGATATTAAAACGCAACAATACATTACATCCACTCAGAAACCAAATGAAGAAGTATTGTCAATACTACAACAAAAAAATTGGGCAATAAAATTAGAATCATTGCACAATTCAACACTTCCAGAGGCGCAGTTTTTGTGGGCTTGTTTTAGAGATATTTTTCATTATTCGGCAGTATTATTGGGGCAAATTGCAGATACCACACGTGATATAGATCTCGCAATTCGTTGGGGGTTTGGTTGGAAAGAGGGCATTTTTGAAATTTGGCAACAATCGGGCTGGTTAAAAGTTGCCACATGGATAAAAGAAGATATCGCAAATGGCAAATCCTTATCAACAACACCATTACCAGAATGGGTATTTAACTTATCTGACGGCGTTTATCTAGATAATAAACATTTTAATATTACAATGAATAAATTAGTAGAACGTGCACAATTGCCAGTGTACCAACGACAAATTTTTCCAGATGCAGTAATAAACGAAAAACCAAATCTCAAAATTGAAATATTATATGAGAATGATGGGGTAAAATTATGGCACACTGGGGATAATGTTGGTATATTATCTTTTAAAACTAAAATGTGCGCAATTGGTATGGATGTATTAAATGGACTTAATGAAGCAATTACAGTTGCTGAAGAAAAATGTATCGCAATGGTAATTTGGCAAGAAAAAGAGATATTTTCGGTGGGAGCAAATTTAGAAGAATTTGGTTTTGCAATTATGATGAATGGCGAGGAAGCGGTAGATCAGATTATCCAAAAGGGGCATGATGTAGTGGTGAATAAGCTACGTTATAGTACAATCCCAGTTGTTGCAGGAGTTCGTGGTTATGCATTTGGTGGTGGATGTGAAATTTTACTTCACTGTGATAGCGTAGTTGCAGCTCTCGAGTCTTACATCGGTCTCATTGAGGCTGGGGTAGGGCTATTACCGGGATGGGGTGGTACTACAGAAATGGCATATCGTGCATCTTTGTCAATAGAACCATGGAAAGATTTTGAAAAAAGATATAAAAATTTAGCTTTAGCACAAGTGGCATCTTCCGCATACGAAGCTCTAGAAATGGGTTTTTTGCGTGAATCTGATACTATAGTTATGAATACTTACGAAGTTCTTTATGTTGCAAAAGAAAAAGCTAAATATCTGGCAAATTCTGGCTATAGACCACCGGTAAAACCAAAATTTGCTGTATTTGGTGAACAAGGAATTGCAAATGTAAATGGTTTGTTAGTCAACATGCATAAAGGCGGACAGATATCAGATCACGATTTACTTATCGCAAAAAATATCGCCATCACAATGTGTGGTGATGAAATAGAAAACGGTACTATTGTAGGCGAAGATTGGGTGTTGGCTATTGAAAAAAGAAAATTTAGTGAACTTGCGGTGAGTGAAAAAACAGCAGCGAGAATACAATATATGCTAGAGAAAGGTAAACCCCTCCGCAACTAGTACTCTTCGTCTTTGAAAGTTTAGACAAGGCGAAATTTCAAATACTATGAGTGGTTTAATTACTCCATTGGTCATTATTTACTCAAAAAATAAAATTGTTACATTATAAACATAACAAAAGGAATACTATACATATGAATAAACCAGTATACATTGTAGCTGCAAGAAGAACTGCAGTAGGTAGGGCGAAAAAAGGTGGATTTGCAAAAAAAAGACCAGATGAATTATTGGCAACACTAATGAAGCATACAATAGCCGAATCAAAGGTAAACGTGAATGATATTGCAGATGTAATCATGGGGTGTGCCTTTCCAGAGGCAGAGCAGGGGCAAAATGTGGCAAGAATTGCAACCCTATTGGCGGGTTTGCCAAATACTATCCCAGGAATTACGGTTAATAGATATTGTAGTTCAGGGTTAAACTCTGTGGCAATGGCAGCAAATGTGATTAGCTTGGGACACGCAGATGTTATGGTTGCAGGTGGAATTGAAAGTATGAGTCTTATTCCAATGGGGGGTAATGACTGGGGGGTTAGCCCAGAAGTGTTTAAAAATAATGATGTGGCGATCGCATTTGGTATGGGCATTACTGCAGAAAATGTGGCGGTTCAGTGGAATATCACACGAGAAGCACAGGATCAATTTGCATTAGAGAGTCATAAAAAAACCATTCATGCTATTCAAAATAACTACTTTAAACAAGAAATATTACCAGTGGACGTGATACACCGTATCCCCAATGAAAGCAATAACACTATTTTTGAGCAAAAAAATATTATTGACACTGATGAAGGGGCAAGAGCAGATACCTCAATAGAGGCTTTGAGTAAATTAAAACCAGCTTTTGCAGCTAAGGGTAGTGTAACACCGGGAAATAGTTCTCAGATGTCTGATGGAGCTGGGTGTCTGGTATTAGTTAGTGAAGAATATCTAAAAAAGCATAATCTCACACCGTTAGCTAAGTTTCTAGGCTATGCGGTTTGTGGTGTTGCACCAGATATCATGGGGATAGGCCCAGTACATGCAGTGCCAAAAGTATTAGCCCAAACTGGTTTATCATTAAATGACATCGATTGGATTGAATTAAATGAAGCATTTGCAGCGCAAAGTTTAGCTGTGATTCATGACTTAAAACTAGACATAAATAAAGTTAACCCTTGTGGCGGTGCAATTGCTATGGGGCACCCACTTGGTGCAACTGGCGCGATACTATCGACAAAGCTCATTCATGGGTTACGTCGTACTGGAAAGAAATATGGCATGGTAACTATGTGTATAGGTACTGGAATGGGAGCGGCTGGTATTTTCGAAGCACTATAACTCAACGTCCAGGATCACAAGACGAAGAGTATACTCACAGTATTTGAGTCTTAGGCAAGGAGAAGATTAAAAAATTACGACGCGGTATACTTTAGTATATAAGGAGTAATTTTTTCATCTTCGACACAGCATAAAGCTCAAAGACGAAGAGTATATATAATTTATTTTTAGGGTTCATGATATATGAATAAATTTTGGACAGATAATTATCCATGTGGAGTTGCAAAAGAAGTTACAATTCCAGATACTACAATAGTTGACTTGGTGGACAATGTTTGCAAAGATTTTACAAACTGCAAATCATTTACCTGCAATGATGTTAGTCTCACATTCGGTGATGTGGGCACACTTATCACAAATCTCGCATCATCTCTCTACGAGCTTGGTGTTCGTAAGGGAGATAAAGTGGCAGTTATTATGCCAAATATCATGCAGTACCCAATTATAATTTTTGCGATATTAAAACTAGGGGCTGTCGTTGTGAATATTAACCCATTATACACTCCAGATGAAATGGAATATATAATCAGTAATGCATCGGTAAAAATGGCGATTGTATTAAATATGATGGCACACAAATTAAATAATATTGTAAAATTATATAAATTAAATGTAATTGTGACTAAGATTCCAGATCCATATCCATCATTCATAAAACGTGGGATTATAAATTTTGTGATTGAAAAAATTAAAAAAACGAAGGTGGATTATAGTTATCAAGCAATTGCATTTCGCAAATTACTTACTAATAAAGCTCCATTGGTATATAATCCAAATTTAGTCAATACAGATTTAGCATTTATTCAGTACACTGGAGCCACAACTGGTAAACCAAAAGGGGCAATGTTATCTCATCGTAATATAGTTGCAAATATTACTCAAATTCATAATTGGCTAGCTCCACAAGTGGGTAATTTATCCGGTCAAGTTGTAATAGACGCGCTCCCCCTTTATCACATATTCTCATTAACGGCAAATCTATTTACTTTCTTTTTTGGTGGCTCTGAAAATGTGATGATACCAAATCCAAAAGACATTCACGCTACAGTAAAGGTTTTAAAAAAATCCAATTTCACTGTATTTAGCGCACTAGATACATTATATAATCACTTGTTATCAAGTGAGGAATTTAAATCACAGAGATATCCATTCTTTAAATATAGTGTTGCAGGTGGCATGCCTGCTCGTAGTTCAGTTGCACATGAATGGTATCAAGTAACTGGGGTTATGCCTAGTAATTGTTATGGCATGACAGAGGCATCACCAGCGGTCACTATGAATACATTTGATAACAGCTTTGATGGTTCTGTTGGCTTTCCAGTTCCCAATACTGAGCTCGAGATCCGTCATGTAGAAACACAAGAATTATTACCAATCAACACACCGGGTATTATATGGGTGCGCGGACCTCAAGTTATGAGTGGCTATTGGGATAACCCATCACAAACAGAAAAGGTTATGGATGTGCATGGTTGGTTTAATACCGGAGACATTGGTTACTTAAATGAAAAAGGTAAACTTTTTATCAGCGGACGTAGTAATGATATGATTATTGTATCTGGTTTTAATGTCTATCCGGTGGAAGTTGAAAATGTATTGGATACATTTACAGATATTAAAGAATCTGCCGTAATTGGGGTAAAAGATTCTGGTACTGGTGAAAAAGTGGTTGCATTTGTGGTGTTTGAGGCAGATAAATTTATGGTGGAGAGCGAAATTATCCATAACTTAAGGCAAAAGCTAACTAGTTATAAAATTCCAAAAGAAATTGTAATTATGGATAAACCTTTACCGAAAACTTTAGTCGGTAAGATTGATAAAGTGGCACTTGGTAAGTTTTACACCACCAATCACTAATATACTCTTTATCTTTAAAACCTGCACGTCGTCAGAATTTTAACAAACTAAAACAAGAATTCCCCCACCTCAACCCTTAAATCGTAGTTGGTAGGTTGGTTAGATGAATTGTTTGCAAAATTTATTTTGCACATATTTGATG
>CANISK010000100.1 GCA_947470205.1 Neisseriaceae bacterium
ATAAAAAAACCCACACCGCAACACCCAGATATAACCAAAGAGATTCTCAGTCAATTACGACCAATTAATATTGGCAAAAGCAAAAACACCTATAAAGGCGGTACAGATAAGGGCACTTCAAATGCCAATGTTATGTTAAATAATTACGCAGATTTGGTTATTGAAAAAGTCCAGCCATATATTGATATCCCAGATTCAATTAACCAGTCCACAATAGCAATTGTGAAAGTGACCTTATTGCCAAATATGAGAGTATATAAGGTAGAGCTATCCAAATCCAGTTATAATCAAATTTATGATGATAATGTTCAAATGGCAATCAAAAAAGTTGGTATTTTTCCACCGTTACCATCAGGGGCTAACTTTAATGATTTTAAGGTGCTGTATCTAACTTTTAAACCATAATAAGAAGAGTAATTATGAAAAAAAATGTAATAGCAATTCTGTGTGTTGTGTTATTTAGTTTAATGGGTGGTGTTTATGCGGCACAAAACATCACCATCACAGGCGGAAAAATTGCCATACCGACAATTGCCATACAAAATTTCACCAGTCAAAACCCTAATGTCTCAAGCGATGCAATTACGGGCATTATAATTAATGATTTAAACATCACTGGAGAGTTGAGGGCCATCAAAGAAGATAACAAAGATAACGACGAAATTGGTGATATTGCAAATGTTAAAAACACCAATTATACCCTCACAGGTTCAATATCTACAACATCAATTAATTACAATTTGAGTAATGATGATCCAACATCCCCAGCAATATTAACTAACTCAGCTCCAATATCATCAATTAGCCCAAACATAAGACATGCCACACACACAATCAGCAATCAAATATATCAAAAATTAACCAATACCCAAGGTATGTTTAATAGTAAAATTGGTTTTGTAGCAAAAGATAAGAAAAAATATAAAATTATCGTTTCAGATTATGATGGATTTAATCAAAAAATACTTCTTACCACTAAAAACCCAATCTTATCATTTACATGGAATCAAGACGGCACACAAATAGCTTACACTATAATTGAAAACAAACAGCCGGTGATATATGTACAAAATACACAAACCACATTAAGATATCCAGTTGCTCAATTTGATGGCTCAAACTACTCTCCAGTTTTTATGCCTGATAACAACAGACTAATAATCACATCCACCACAGGTGATGATACTTCACAATTATATCTAATTGATAATATAAAATTCTCAGATAATTCAGACATAACGCCATTATTTAAAAGAAATTTTAGCGGTATTAATACCGAGCCGTCAGTAAATAATGACAACATTGTTTTTACATCAGATCATGATGGTGGGCCACAAATTTTTCTATATAATATGACAAGTAAAGAAATGCCAAAAAGGATAACTTTTAATCTGGGAAATTATAATACAACTGCCAAATTTTCTCATGATGGTAACAAAATACTTTTTGTAAATAGAAATAAAAACATTTTACGCACTTATGTATTGGATATAAAAACCAATATATTTTATCCGGTTAGCAAAGATACCATTTTAGATATTTCACCAAGCTTTGCTCCGAATGATAAATTGGTATTATTATCAAGTGATGATAAAATGTATATTGCAAATACTGCTGGCACTATTGAAACCCCAATCCCAACAATAAATTATTCAAGTATTATTGATCAATCTTGGTCGAATCAATTTTAGCACTCAAGTACAATATGCAAATCAAACAATATTACTCTCATTTTATAAAACAAATTCAAAAGCCAAGTATTTTATCATTGATTTTATTGGATTGTATTTTGTTGCCACTGGCATTGGTAACATCTATTTTATTGAGATTGGGTGGATCATGGGATCCGCATCTTAATGGATATCTTTGGATATTTCTCGCACTTCCAGTATGGACCATTCCAATATTCATCACCATGGGACTGTACAACGCAGTAATAAAATATATTGATGAAAAAATTATTGTTATTGTTATTGTTGGGGTTAGCTTCTCTGTTGGCATTTTAATTGCTGTCATTAAACATAACCACATGTACGCTTTTCCAACTACAGCAATAATAATATTTTGGGTATTTGCCTTGGCATACATTGGTGGAACTAGAGTTATGCTTCGTGGAATATATAGAAACAATCAAAATCACACAAAAATTAATATTGGAATATACGGAGCTGGAAGTGCTGGCGGTCAATTATCCATGTTATTACAAATGGGTCATGAATATAACCCAGTGGCATTTTTCGATAATAATAAAAAGCTATGGGGGGATAGCATTCGCGGTATTACCATATATAACCCACAAGACATCCGTAAATGTATTAATAAGTACAAAATTACTCAAATATTACTTGCAATGCCAAAGGCAAATATCAAAAAAAGACAAGAGATTATTAATATGCTCGAGCCTTTTGCGGTTCAAATTAAAACCATCCCCAGCATGGGTGAATTAATCCGTGGGGATGTAAAAATTAATACCATTAAAGAAATTGATATCAAAGAATTATTAGAACGGGAGCCAATTCCCCCGGAAGAATCCTTAATAAAAAAAAATATTTACAATAAAATAGTCCTAGTAACTGGTGCCGGAGGCTCAATTGGTGGTGAATTATCCAGACAAATTGCGTGCATTCATCCTGCAAAATTAATTTTATTGGATATCTCTGAGTATGGATTATACAATATAACAAAAGAACTGCATGCGATATACCCAAATGTACACATTGTGGATATCTTGGGAGACATTACCAACGAAATATTCATTAATCAATTATTTGACACTTTATCTATTGAGACAATTTATCATGCCGCGGCATACAAACACGTTCCAATTGTTGAGCTTAATCCATTTACAAGCATCTACAATAATGTATTTGGCACATCAATTATTGCACACGCAGCTTTGCAACATAAATGCGAGATAATGGTTTTGATATCAACTGATAAAGCAGTACGCCCAACTAATATCATGGGTGCAAGCAAAAGAATCTCTGAGCTTATTTTGCAAAGCTTGCATGCAATATCAACTCACACAATATTCACCATGGTGAGATTTGGTAATGTTCTTGGTTCGTCAGGCTCTGTTGTGCCTTTATTTAAAGAGCAAATTAACAGCGGTGGGCCAGTTACGGTCACACACCCTGATGTGGTTAGGTACTTTATGACCATTCAAGAAGCCTCAACTTTGGTTATCCAAGCGGGAAATATGGCAATTGGAGGGGATGTCTTTATACTTGACATGGGTGAACAAATTAAAATCATAGACTTGGCAACAAAAATGATACATCTAAGTGGGTTCAATATCAAAAACGAAGAAAACCCAGATGGTGATGTAGAGATTAAATTTACTGGGCTACGCCCTGGTGAAAAATTATACGAAGAGTTGCTTGTGACTGAAAGTTCACAACCTACAACTCATCCAAAAATACTAAAAGCACATGAAAATTACATACCATACGAAAATCTTATGGATAAATTAAATATTTGTAAAAATGCAATCAATCAATTTGATTATGATACAATTATAGATATTTTACATCAGTTAGTAATTGACTACACACAGTCAAATACCAAAATTCACGTCCACTCTTCGTCTTTGAAATGATAAAACAATACAAACAAGAAAGTTACCAGAATGAACAAACTATTATTATTTTTATGCATCATATTTTGTAGTATATTAAATGCACAAAATAATAACACCATACAACACAAAAACCACCATAAACAAAACAATAAAACAATTCAAACGGCGCAACACTCTAAACACAACAATAAGCACAAACTAAAAATATCAAATACTAAAGCTACGCACGTAGAACCCAAATCGTCAACTGCATTTATTCCAAAAGCACAACCACACACTAACATCATCGGTGACTATGAAAATAAAGACGCAATCAAATCTGGCCCAAGGCTATACTCATACTCAGCAATCGCCGTAAATGCAGACACAGGCGAGATATTTGTTAGCAAAAATCCAGATACCAAGCTTCCAATCGCCTCTCTCACCAAGCTTATGACGGCAATGGTGGTGTTAGATTCTGGGGTAAATTTAGATGACTATGTGACGATAAGCGTTGCGGATGTAGACACTCTACGCAACACTCGCTCAAGATTAAAAGTGGGAATGCAGTTAAGACGAAGGGATTTATTGTTATTGGCTCTTATGTCATCTGAAAATAGAGCAGCTCATGCATTGGGGCGTACGACATATAGTATTGGGTTAGAGATGTTTGTAGATAAAATGAATGATAAAGCTAAGAGTCTTGGAATGGTGAATACCCAATTTTTTGACCCAACAGGTCTTACCAATAGAAATAGATCAACTGCCATGGATTTGGCAAAAATGGTGCAATCAGCTTATTCATACAATGAAATTAGAAAATATACTACCACTAAAAACGCCAATGTTATGTTTAGCCCAAAATACATTCATCATTATATAAATACTGATGCTTTAGTTAGGGATAATCAAATGCAGATTGAAGTATCTAAAACTGGTTTTATTAATGAAGCAGGGCACTGCCTTGCCCTTTATTCAATCATCAACAATAAACCAATTGTAATGGTGTTTTTAAATAGTGCCGGTAAAAGTGGTAGATTACTTGATGCAATGACAATTAAAAACTATGTTAAAAAAATATACTCTTCCTAAATTTTAGGGTACAGCTCATACCTCACACCGCAGAATATACGACCTACTCCAAAAAGAAGCGTATACTTTATGAATAGATAAATGGTATAATTTCGGATGGTGAAATTAATTAATTGTTATCGTTGTGGTTTTATTGTAAAACAAGGGAAAGCATGTCTAAGACAAACAAAGAAAATGTTTTATTAAAAGCAAAAATAGAGCAAGCCAATAAAATTAAATCAATTACTGCCCCCATGGATAATGATGGAGATCTTTCTGTTACAAATGAGGCATTAGAGAGAAGCAAAAATAGACGCACCAAATCAAAAAAGGCGGGTAAAGAAGAGCCCGCCCAAGAGGTGAATCATTTGATGCATCTCGTAAGTTCTGGAGTGGAAAATCTAAGCACAGAAGAATTGACAAAACTTGAAGAGCAAAAGAAGAAATTGCATTTTCTGTTGAGTGGCGGTCAAGATAGAGGGTATGTGACTAATGCTGAAATAAATGATAACTTACCTGATCACATCACAGATCCAGAAGTTATTGATCAAATTATCACTATGATTGAGGCGCTTGGTATTAAAGTATTTGAATATGAGCCAAGCCAAGAAGAGCTATTGTTATCTGGCACATCTTCGGCAACGGTAGATGCAGACGATTACGCCGTAGAGGAGGCAGAGAAAATATTAACAAGTACAGCTGCCACTAATGAATTTGGGCGTACCACAGACCCGGTTCGTATGTACATGAGAGAAATTGGCACCTACGATTTATTAAATAAAACCGATGAAGCTGAAATTGCACGAAAATTAGAAAGCAGTGTAACTCTTATGATTTCAGTAATTGCCGAATGCCCAACGGTAATCAATGCAATTGCATCTACTTACAATGATACACTAATCGGAAAAATTAAAATAGAAAATTTTATTGATGAATTTATTGATGACGACATTGCAATACCCAAAAACCCAATGACGAAGCAATGCGACACTGAATCTAAAGATGAAGATGAAAATGATAATCACAGCGATGATGATGACGACGAAATATCCAAAGAAGAATTAGAAAAACTCAAACGGAAAACAGCTATTTTTTTTACAGCATTTAATAAGATTGTTGAAAAACAAAATGCAATCATAGAAAAACACACCTCTCAATCAAAACAATATGAAAAAATATTGTCTTCCATTATGGAAGAACTTGAAAAAATACGATTCACCAATAAACAAATTGAGATATTTTGTGAAATAGTTCGTAAATATCA
>CANISK010000101.1 GCA_947470205.1 Neisseriaceae bacterium
AATTGGGATTTAAACTAGACAACATCTCAAGTATTCTTAGTGGATCTGGATCTAATTTAGCAGCGTCAATTGCAATACTCACCGATGCCAAGACAATTGATAAATTTAAGCAATTAAAAGAATTGGGATTTAAACTAGACAACATCTCAAGTATTCTTAGTGGATCTGGATCTAATTTAGCAGCGTCAATTGCAATACTCACCGATGCCAAGACAATTGATAAATTTAAGCAATTAGAAAAATTGGGATTTAAACTAGACAACATCTCAAGTATTCTGAATGGATCTGGATCTAATTTAGCAGCGTCAATTAAAATACTCACCGATGCCAATACAATTGAGAAATTTCAGCAATTAAAAAACATGGGATTTAAAATAGACAACACCTCAAGTATTCTGAATGGATCTGGATCTAATTTAGCAGCGTCAATTGAAATACTCACCGATGCCAATACAATTGAGAAATTTCAGCAATTAAAAGAATTGGGGTTTAAACCAGACAACATCTCAAGTATTCTGAATGGATCTGGATCTAATTTAGTAGCGTCAATTAAAATACTCACCGATGCCAATATCATTACTCAATTTAATAGATTTATAAAACATCAAAATAATCAAGGTGGAATTTTATCTACTAAAATTGCTCAGAAATTAATTAAAACACTTATTAATATACCAAATAATAAACTTGCACAGCAATGTGATGAGTTATGGAAATTTTTAGAACAATTACAAACACAACTACTATCAATAAAAAATAAATTAACGTATGATTTTAGTAATCCAAAGTTTTACGATCACACAATTCCTGAAAGAAAAAACCTGATAAGTACGTTTATAAAAACAACAAGAAATATTAAAAATTCTTTAATGCGTGATATTTGTAATATATGGTCTAATGATGTAATTGAGCAATTAAATCCATCGAATGCCAAGAGTCAAATAGACAATTTTATACTTAAAGTTCCTGATATGAATCCTCCAAATACAAATCAACAACAAAATATTGTAGCTGATCAAGGTATGGATATTGAGAACGCTATGCAACAAGAAGAGTCGCAAAATAATAACCCCTATGGGCAAGTATATGGTGACACGTTCTACTTCAATGAACAAGGAGATAATAATGTTATGCCATATCTAAATAAGGATTTAGAATTTTTGGACAATGATTTGTTGCTCTTTGAAAAGTTTAATTATTCTCACGATGTAGTTTCATTAAACCCAAGCTTTTAATCGCAACCTTATTTGATTTGCCATATTTTATGATATTTGGTGAGTAATATTTCTCGGCTTTCAGGGTTGGTTTTGTCAATATCAATACATGCCACAGGGCAGACTATCTGACACTGTGGCTCATCATAGTGACCAATACATTCAGTGCATAAATTAGGGTCTATCTCGTAAATATCAACCCCTTGATAAATAGCTTTATTGGGGCACTCTGGCTCACATACATCACAGTTTATGCATTCTTCGGTGATAAATAAAGACATTAGTTCCTCGTGTGTAAAATTTTAATTATTTTCTGCGCTCAACCAATAAACTAATCCCCATACCACCGCCGATACATAAAGTTGCAAGACCTTTTTTTGCGTTTCTTTGTTGCATAGCGTGTAATAAAGAGACTAATATCCGACACCCAGATGCACCGATGGGGTGTCCAAGAGCTATCGCCCCTCCATTTATATTTACTCGTGATGGGTCTACCCCAAGCTCACGCACAACAGCCAAGCTTTGCGCTGCAAATGCCTCGTTTGCCTCAATCAAATCTATGTCATTAATATCCCAGTTTGCTTTTAAAAGTGCTTTTTGGGTGGCATGTATTGGCCCTAATCCCATATATTTCGGATCTAATCCAACAGATACACATTCTTTTATATATAAAAGTGGAGTGAGGCCAAGTTTATGCGCCATATCTTCACGCATAAGCATAATAGCTGCCGCGCCGTCATTTACACCGGAAGAATTACCAGCCGTCACCGTACCATCTGTTTTAAAGGATGGCTTGAGTCTAGTCACCATATCTAGTGTTATATTTGGGCGGATAAATTCATCTTGCTCAAATAAAACATCTCCGCCTTTTTGCGTCACTTTGATTGGGGCAATCTCATCTTTAAAATATCCATTTTTTTGTGCATATTCAGCCTTATTTTGCGAAGCAGTAGCATATGTATCTTGCTCTAGCTTGGTAATGCCATATTTTTCTGCAATATTCTCCGCAGTTATACCCATGTGGTAGTGGTTGTATGCATCCCATAATCCATCGTTTATCATGCTATCTACCATTGTGGAATTGCCCATTTTAATACCATTTCTCATACCATTGACAAGATGAGGGCTCATAGACATATTTTCTTGTCCACCAGCGATGACAATCTCGCTATCTCCATTTTTAATAGACTGTACACCAAGATGCACCGCCTTGAGACCAGAACCACATACTTGGTTGATGGTAAGTGATGGAGTTTCAATTGGTATACCAGCATGGATGGCGGATTGTCTTCCTGGGTTCTGCCCAGCTCCTGCGGTTAAAACTTGCCCCATGATAACTTCCGATATCATTGATGGGTCAATTTTGGTGTTGTTGATTAAATCTTTTATAACACAGCCACCAAGCATGGATGCTGGTATTTTGGATAGTGTTCCATTGAAGCTACCAATTGCGGTTCTTTTTGCCGCTACAATTACTATATTCATAGTTTACTTTCTTGATATGTTATATACTCTAATTGCTCTATTTGTTCTAATGAAAAATTGTTCAACATTAATCCCTCTCTAGCCATTTTTTTATTACTTCTGCAATTTGTTTGGCAAGTAGCGGTGGCACTGCATTACCAATTTGTCTATACATAGAATTTAAGCTACCCGTAAAGATGAAATCATCTGGAAAAGTTTGCAATATTGCACACTCTCTCACAGACAATCTTCTCTTTTTGTTGATATGAATTTCTGGTTGCGTGGCGGTAATTGTATCACTTGGGCTATCCCAATTAGTTATTCTTAATGATTGTTCAAATTTAATCTGTTTTAATTCTAATTCTGTAACTTGTTTATCAAATTTATCATCAAAATTTAAAATATCTTTTAATCTCCACCAGTCATTAATATTTGGAATAGATCCTGAATTATTATCCTTACGAAACCAATGTCCCGCAGTATGTGCGTATCCAAAAATATTATCAATTTTTTTAGTGGATAACTCCGCCTTATTTCTCCAAAATTTTAAATAATCACAAATATCTTCTTGCTTTGGGGGGTTTTTTCTTGCATAAAATTTATCTTGCACATTAATTGATGCAATATGATTATTTATTATACGGTTATCAACTGTGATTTGATGGTTGGTAATCCACACATCTGACAAAAAACCAATTGCATCTTTTGTTGTAATTTTTTTATTTTGTTTTTTAAGGGTTAATTTATCATAAATGCCAATCTTATTACCATATAATATAATTCGTTCTCTATTTTGAGGAACTCCATAGTTTGATGCATTTAATAAAATATAATCTACGTGGTAACCAATTGCCTGAAAGTCTTTTTTAATCATATCCAAAACCATACCATTTTGCATAGACAATAGACCTTTTACATTTTCACCAATGAATATTTTAGGAGATTTATCCCTAACTACCCTTAGCAATTCCTTATAAAGATAGTTCCTCATATCACTCATACTGCGTTTATTATTAGCAACAGAAAATCCTTGACATGGAAAGCCACCTAATACTACATCTATATTATCTGGAATCTTTGTGCTAGATATTTGAGTTATGTCACCCAATATAATTTCATTACCAATATTATGTTTATAAGTTGCAACCGCATCTTTATTGAAATCGTTTGCCCATATTATATCAAAACCTGCTTGTTTAAAACCCAAGTCTAAACCACCAGCCCCAGAAAATAAAGAAACAACTTTATATTTATGTTTAGCCATGTTATTATTTACACCTATACGTGTTATTAAGCCTATTATATCATGGCTATTTAAAAATCTTGGTAAAATTTGCTACATCAATACGAGAGGTGCGGTATTTGTTTATCACGTCAGTTGTGTTTTCATAGCCAACAGCAATCCCACAAAGTAAAATATTTTCATCCGAATACCCAAGGTGAGATCTGACAATATCAGGGTATTCAGCAAGGGCAGCCTGTGGACATGTGGCAAGGTTATAATGTATTGCCATTAGCATGATGGATTGAATAAACATCCCACAATCCATATAAGAACCGCGCTCAATGGATTTATCCGCAAAAATGTATAATGTCACTGGAGCGTCAAATGAAGTATAATTTTTTGCCCATTGGTTTAGTCTAGCATTTTTATCTTGTTTGTCAATATTTAACGCACCATACATGGCAAGACCACACTCAATGCGTCTTTTTTGAAAGTCATCGTTAAATTTGAGTGGGTAGTAGTTATAGTCTGGTTTTTTTGGAGTACCATTTTTAAATGCAGTTAGTAACGCATCATCTAATTCACGTTTTTTGTCATTCATAACTACCGCGACAACCCACGGCTGTGTGTTAGTTCCAGATGGGGCATATTTTGCCGTGTCTATAATATCCATAATATATTCAAGCGGTACATCTTGCTTAAGAAAACTTCGTACTGAGTGGCGTTTTAAAATTGCATCTTTTATGTTCATAGATTATTTTTCCATTAAAATATACTTTTCATTTCTAAATCCTAGGCTTTATTTTACAATAAAAAATTTATCTCTTAGAGCTTATTTGTTATTTTTTAATGTGAACTTTGAACTAAAACTTAAAACAAAAATGCCAGTACATATAAAATTCATCTTTTTAAGCGATTATGCTTTTTAATGAGAGGAACTTTAAATGTACTGGCAAAATCAAATTATAACACTTTTTGTACACATCTACGATGATTGTAAAAATTTTTGTACTTCTATTTTAAAATTTGTTAATCATTTACATAATTTATCCTATTTCCTCAATTTGCCAATTAGTAAATAAACTTTTAAATGTTTTAATTTTCATAGATATTATTTCAGATGCGGTGCTTCTATTTGTTGGATTTTGATATTTTTCAGGGTATGTATCATACGTTTCCTTAGACAATACACATGTAATGTGATCGTGCGATTTAACTTTATCTATATAGATACATACAACATCTTCATTATCCATATCGTTAATGTTTGCAAAACTTATGGAATCCGTCACCTCTGCTAGCGGTTTACACTTAAATTTTCTACCAGCTAAGGCTAAAATCTTAAGTTCTGATTCCCAAAATTCAGGTAATGTTGGTCGTGGAGTATCTATATATGAAGTAACCTTACGAGGCCATGGTGAATTTTTGATAAATTGTTCAACGGGAGTTTTAAATTGAATTTTTGATAAAAAACTAGCTATGTGTGAAATTTTCTTTTTTGTATCTTGATCAAATTGCTCATGAAAATTTGTACAGTTCAATAAATGCAATAGATGATTATAATTTTGCTTAAAATCTTCGCTTTCCTTTATTGTTTGTGGTTCCAGAGATAAATCTTGAAAATTCGTAACCATATTATCTAAAAAATTTATAGCCTCTACTGATTTTATAATTGTTGGTGAATTATTTTGATATTTATCTGAATTCTTCTTGTAGTCGTTATCTAAAATATCCTTTAAGTTATAAAAAATTCTTAGATGTGTATTCATGTTATAACGATCAGAACTCATCAAACAAGATTTAAATATTTCCGATGTGTTGTTTTTCATGGCATCAAATAATTTTTTACATTGTTCTCTATATTGCGGATTATCAGTTGGTATATTATTAAGTATATGATTAGCTCCCACGAAATCTTTATGCGATATACTTTTAT
>CANISK010000102.1 GCA_947470205.1 Neisseriaceae bacterium
ATCCATTCAATGTAGATAGTCACCTTTTAAAATGAATGTTGGATGTTGTAAAACTGGATTCCCGACGACTTAGGGAATGACAACATTTATTGATTTCTTATGTCGAATTAGTATTTTATGAGGTTATGCAAGAGGTCTATTAATAATTTAAATCTGCTAAGAATGTTATGTTACAGCATTATATTTATCTTTTTTGGTGAGCTTAAAATGTTCAAACCAGTTTGAGCTCACGGATTGTTTATGATAAAGATGACTTGCTATAAAAAATATATCATGTGCTAAGGATTTTATTTTAATGAGGTTACTCTAACTTTAAATGTATGATAAAATCATGGTAATCATAATAAAATTTTAGGAGATAGTGGTCTATGAAAATTAAAATTAATAAATCAACCATTGATATTTCTACAAGTCATGAGATCCAATCGGATATAAATATTATATTTGGTTTTGGTAGAGACTTGTTACCAAGTGCAAAAAAAATTATCAAACCATCTGATATATCACCACTAGCAGATTTAACCAAAGCTGGGAGTATGCAATTGATATGCTCTCATTCTACATTGCTATTAAGTCTTGGTAGTAAAGAAGAATGTACTCGTGAAATATATCTCAAAGCACTTAAAAAACTTGCCACATATTTATCCAATAACTCCACTATCAAAACTGCAGATATCACGCTTGAACCACAAATTGCAGTTATTACTAAAATTCCTTTCGTGGAATATGCTGAAATGAGTTCATTTCATTTATTAAATTATCTATATTATTTTGATGAAAACAAATCCACCCATAAAAAGCTCTCTCTTACTGAGATAAATTTTGTGTCACAACAGGATATATCTAAAGAGCTAAAAAACTCGATAGCGTTATTGGACGGGGTATTTAAGTTAAAACATTTGGCTAATAATCCAGCAAATATAGTAACTCCAACATATCTGGCAGAAACTGCCGAGAGCTTTAAAAAGATATCCAAACACGTAAAAGTAAAGATATTGGATCATAAAGACATAAAACATGAAAAAATGAACGCTTTTTTAGCTGTTGCCAAAGGCTCTGTAGAAGAGCCAAAGTTTATAACTCTAGAATACTCCGGAGGCAAAGCAAAACAAAAGCCAATTGTCCTTGTGGGCAAAGGGATAACATTTGATAGTGGTGGGATATCGCTTAAGCCTAGTGCTAAAATGGATGAAATGCGTTATGATATGTGTGGGGCTGCCACTGTACTAAGTGTATTTTTATCTGTAATACAATTACACCTCCCGATTAACCTTGTGGTGCTAGTGCCCACTTGTGAAAACATGCCATCTGGGTGTGCCGTTAAACCAGGTGACATCGTCACCACCATGAATGGACTCACAGTTGAGATTTTAAATACTGATGCGGAAGGTAGACTTATTTTATGTGATGCATTGACATATGCCAAAAGGTATTCCCCAGAGTGTGTAATTGACGTGGCAACCCTCACGGGAGCTTGTATCGTTGCACTAGGGCATGCTATGAGTGGCATGTTTAGTAACGATGACGCTCTTGCAAATGCATTATTGGAGGCGGGTAGTCGTAGTTTGGATAAAATCTGGCGTATGCCTTTGGGTCAAGAATATCATGACCTTATAAAAGGGTTGAGTGCTGATATCGCAAATATTGCAACTCCAAGTGTAGCAGGGTCTTCAACCGCTGCATGCTTTCTAGAGAAATTTGTTGACTACAAATGGGCGCATTTGGATATCGCGGGCACTGCATGGAACAGTCCAGCTCAGTTTAATGGAGAAGAGTATATTGGGGCTAGTGGCAGACCGTTTTATCTATTAATGAATTTTTTACGTAATCACGCCCATCGTCTTTAAATTATCAAGATAAAATCTAATAGTTGTCCACAGGTAAAATATTAGTATTGATTTATCAGTATTTTTATTTGTAATATTTTGAAAACGCTTGCAAATAAAGCGTTTTTCTTATTTGTATGTATAATATTTAACTTAAAATAAGTTATTGATATTTTAGGATTCTATTAACATATGCACAGAGTTATCCACAGGTTATATGATATTATTTGTAGTAACTAAAAAGTTATAAACAATTTATGTTAATAAGATGAAAAAATACTAATAAATCATATGGTTTGATGTTTTTTGTGGTTGAATGAGGGCATATTGTACGCTACCTGCCCTACCAGATTTTAAAACTGCAAAATCATGCATATTTGGTTTTTCTTGATACTCCAAATAAATAACTGTATTTATAAAAATATCTGACTTATTTTTGATGATATCTAAGCTTTGCTGTAGCAGATTAGATGAATATGGCGGATCCAGAAAGAGTACATCTGGAGCTTTTGTTAGATTTTTTAAATATATAAGTGCGTCTACGCGGATAATATCTAAATTTATAATACTAAACTTAGTTTTAATATTATGGAGGTTTTTAATAGCTATTGGATTATACTCCACCATTGTTACATAGGTGGCATTTCTTGATAATGCCTCAAAACCAAGAGCGCCACTTCCGGCGAATAAATCTAGACATATTTTATTTGATAAATCTTGTTGTAACCAGTTAAATAAAGTTTCACGAATTCTATTTGGTGTAGGTCTCAAATTTTCTATATTTGGCACCGATATAGTTCTACCTCGATGAGTTCCTGCTATTATTTTTATACCGGAATTCTCTCTTTTCATTTAAAATATTTTACCTCAAATCTCACATACGCAATAAAACGCAACATTTAACAGCTGGGTATCGAACAATGAGATTGCCACACCATGATAAATCATGGTTTGCAATGACTGTGTTTGATGGGTGCTTATCCCAAACTGGCGTTATTGGTTATTTACTTCCAGTTCTCATCGCATCAAAAAAATTACTATTGGTTTTACTGTCACTAACTTTTTCAGTAAGAAATGTTATTGCTTCTAGTGGAGACATGGTTGCCATCAATTTACGAAGAATCCATACTTTATGTAATAAATCTTTGTGGAATAGAAGTTCTTCGCGGCGTGTACTAGAACGAAGTACATCTATTGCGGGGTATATACGACGTTGTGCAATATCCCTATCCAGATGAAGCTCCATATTACCAGTACTTTTAAATTCTTCATATATTACGTCATCCATACGTGACCCAGTATCTATCAATGCCGTTGCAATAATGGTGAGCGATCCACCTTCTTCTATATTTCTTGCCGCTCCAAAGAACCTCTTTGGTCTATGTAATGCATTTGCATCTAATCCACCAGTTAATACCTTACCTGACGCTGGAGAAACAGTGTTATAAGCTCTAGCTAATCTGGTTATGGAATCTAGTAGAATTATCACATCTCTCTTGTGTTCAACAAGTCTTTTTGCACGCTCTAGTACCATTTCCGCTACTTGCACATGCCTTGATGCCGGTTCGTCAAAAGTGGAAGATATAACTTCACCCTTAACTGAACGTTGCATATCTGTAACTTCTTCTGGACGCTCATCAATTAATAACACCAAAAGTTCCGCATCTGGTGCATTTGCGGTGATTGAATGGGCTATTTGTTGCAACATCATCGTTTTACCAGTTTTTGGTGGTGCCACAATGAGTGCTCTTTGCCCTTTTCCTATCGGAGCTATAATATCTATTATTCTACCTGTGATTGAATCTTTTGGATCTTTTGTTTCGCGTTCTAAAATTAGTTGTTTATTTGGAAAAAGCGGAGTTAGGTTTTCAAATAAAATCTTATGTTTGTTTGCCTCAGATTCTCCACCGTTTACTTTATCCAGTTTTACCAATGCAAAGTATTTTTCTGTATCTTTGGGCATTCTGATCTCACCCTCAACATTATCTCCAGTTTGTAAGCTAAATCTTCTAATTTGACTGGGGCTAATGTAGATATCATCATGACTTGCAAGATACGATGTATCCGGAGAGCGCAAAAAACCAAAGCCATCTGGCAACACCTCTAATACCCCACCTCCATATATGGTATCTCCAGCTTCGGCGCGTTTTCTTAAAATGGCAAATAATATATCGTGTTTACGTAATTTACTCACTTCTTCAATATTTAAACTCACTGCCATTTCAAGTAACTGAGCAATGTGTAAATCTTTAATTTCTGATAAATACATAATATCCTATCTTATAAATAAATTAAATTGAATAATAAAATTATTTGAGTATATTTTAACGAATAGTCAAGTTTATTGCACTCAAACAACACTAAGAAAATCTTTGTTGTGATTAAATGTATTGATAAAATAAATAATTTTTGAATCTCTTTAAGGGGGTTGATTTTTATTGTGATGCCAAATATAAGAAATTAATAAAAAATTTATACCAAAAATTGATATTCAAATATCAACACGTAAGGTTGTCAAGCCTCCATAGAGGATGATTACAAACATTAATATTGTTTTATACATGAATTAATTTTGTCAGGTATGAAGGATAATAATGAATCTACACTCAAATAATTTTGATGTTCAACATGGTTGAAAATTTAAAGGCGATGAGTGTAATAATGTATTGTAGTAAATATTATATACTGCTATCAATAAATGTAGATAATTGGTTTTTCGTTACTCCACCAACTTTGGTGCCAACTAATTGACCATTTTTGAATAATAATAGTGTGGGAATACCACGCACTCCATATGTTCCAGGTGTGGAGGTGTTTTCATCTACGTTCACCTTTACCACTTTTAGTCTACCTAAATATTCTAAGGATAAGTCATCTAAAATAGGTGCTATGGATCTACAAGGTCCGCACCATGGTGCCCAAAAATCTACCAATACTGGCGTATCTGACTGCAGCACTACTTCATCAAAAGAAGAGTCTGTTGCATATACTACATTACTCATGCGTATTTATACCTTTTAAATATAACTACCGATATTATACTACATTTAACTTGCTCTGCATATTTTTTATTGCATTAATATAATCACCAGATTTAAAAATCGCGTTCCCAGCCACAAATGCATTGGCACCACATGATGCAAGTTTGGCAATATTATCGGCATTTACACCACCGTCTACCTGTAAAATGATATTTTTATTATAGCGATCAATCAATTTTCTAATTTTAACTATTTTTTGATAAGAGGATTGGATAAATTGCTGTCCACCAAAACCTGGATTTACTGACATTACTAACACTAGGTCTAATTTGTCTAATATATAATCTAAATATGTAGTAGGAGTTGCGGGGTTGAGAGCAATACCTGCTTTTAAACCATAACTCTTAATGAGATCAATGCTTCTATCCACATGGATAGTTGCATCTGGGTGTATTGTGATAATATTTGCACCTGCTTTTGCAAATGCGTGTATCATTTCATCCACAGGGCTCACCATAAGATGGACATCAATTGGTGTGGTTTTGGTGTATGGCTTAATAGCACTACACACCATAGCACCAAATGTGAGATTTGGCACATAATGGTTATCCATTACATCCACATGTATCCAGTCTGCTCCAGCATTTATCACATTTGTAATTTCATTGCCAAGATTAGCAAAATCTGCAGATAATATGCTTGGCGAAATTATATATTTTTTTGTCACCATAAAACGCTCCTTTTATTTAAAAAACAATAATATTTTTGCCAACACATAACGTTTAATTATTATTTTTATTCTTCAATTCTTCAATTCTTCAATAATAGTATTTATATTTATTTTTCTGGCTTTTATAGCTAAACAATGGTTATATGCTAATACTTTTTTTGCTGACAAATAATAGCGTAAAACTAACTCAAAAGATTATTAGGCTTCTTGCATAACCTATAAAAGTGCCAATTTATGTCAT
>CANISK010000103.1 GCA_947470205.1 Neisseriaceae bacterium
ATTCAATGTAGATAGTCACCTTTTAAAATGAATGTTGGGTGTTGTAAAACTGGATTCCCGACGACTTAGGGAATGACAACATTTATTGATTTCTTATGTCGAATTAGCATTTTATGAGGTTATGCAAGAAGTCTATTATACTGGATTCCCGCCTACGCGGGAATGACATAAATTGGCACTTTTATAGGTTATGCAAGAAGTCTATTCTTTAATTGACGGCGAGTATATAATTTATGCTCCAGCATTAAGTACTTCTTCAGTTTCATCTTTTTTGGGTTGAATGGTTTTTAATAACTCGTTTAGTGCTTTTTCAATACTTATTCTCATCGTCCATAACGCAGTGGTGCAAACGCATTCATCATTACCGAAGTTATCGTTTACCTCCCAAATTACAGACTCAAAATATGTACTACTTAGATTAGTTTGCATTTCACTAATTACATGCCCATTAGCTACTATTCTTGTGATATTGTTGATTTTAGTATTAGCAAGCTCATTTTCAATCATAGATTTGATTAATTTTGTATTAATATTATCTTGCCCTAATTTTTGTAATAACTTATATAAAATATGAAATATATTGTCAGACATTTTGTTTAAAAATCTATCCACATTATCAGTAAAGTTATTAAGCAAAGTTTCATTGTCAGTGACTAGCTTTTGAACTGTCTCATCATATGCTTCTTTTTTCTTTCCATCTATCTGACGCTTACTATTGTTTAATATTTTTTCATTTTCTTGCTTTAGTTTTTGTGCGTATTCCTCAGCACCCAAAATAACCGCAACATCAGATTCTTTAATAACTTTATCAAGTTTTATATTATTTAATTTATTTCTGTTCATAGCTCTATTACTCCCAGGCTATTTAGTTTAACATATGCCTCAACCTCTTGGAAGGACAATACAGGCATATTTGGAAAATCATTTTCTATGATAGATCGCAAATATCGCCTCACATCCATTTGAGTGATAAGTACAGGAGGTACCTCAAGTTCACTATTTTCATCTAACCCTTCGCGTATTTTTTCAATAATAGCATTTGTGATGTCAGGGTCTATACTTAAGAAGCTCCCCTTATCGTTAAAACGAATTGCATCTCGTATCATGTCTTCAATATCGCCATCCACAAAGAAACAGGTGATAATATATGTACCATTGCTATACTGATGGGCAATATAACGCCCCAGAGCTTGTCGCACATATTCAGTGATAATCACCACTTCTTTTTCACGCTGACACCATTCAAGCATAGAATCCAATATTTTTTTAAAGTTACGAATTGAAATATTTTCTGCCACTAAACGCTGCAATACTTCGGTAATTTTATTAAGGGGAATCATGCGGAGCAATTCTTTAATCAACTCTTGATACTCAGATGCTTTATCAAGAAGATTTTTAACTTCCTGCATTCCCATAAATTCAGACACATGCTTGGTGAGTGTTTTTGATAAATGCATACTCATGTATTTATCAATACTTAGAAACGATAAACCAAACTCCTTGCATTGAGCCTCATGCTTTTGTGATACCCATGTGCCACGAGTTTTAAGCCCAAGGTCAATAACACCTTTAAAGCTATTGGTAACATTAAGCGCAGTATATACAGATTCGGCATCATCCAAAATTAAAATGTGTTCCAAATACACATGAGAAGTAGCAACTGGTATTTCAAATATCATTAATTGATAGGTTTTAAGTGCTAATTGAGGTGAGTAACGAATAATAATTTGTGGCACCTCCACACCAAGTGTGAGTAATAAATTTTGTCTACTTTCTACTAGGATATTTTTTATCATTTTGGTGAATGTGGCATCTTTGAGATCAATAGATATATTTAATACGATAGGTTGCATCTTCCAACTTGCATCATTATTTAATTTCGCATCTTGATCGGTTTCTTCCACTAGGTCATTACTTGTGGCTGCTGTTTTTTTACTAGCATTTTTAATATAAAACCCAATACTAATTAAAATCACAAATATAACTGCAAATACCTCATGGGGCATACCTGGAATAAGTGCCAGAAATACCAATAAAACAGATGCAGAAAATAATGTTTTATGACTATTAAAGACTTGATTTAAAATATTCCTACCCAAGTTTTCTTTTTCAGGGTTGCCATCATCACTTACACGAGTAATCATAAGCCCTGCAGTCATAGAGATAATAATTGCTGGTACTTGCTGTACCAGTCCATCACCAACCGTTAGTATGGTATAAGTTTGCAATGCTTGAGAGAAGCTTAACCCATGTTGAGACACCCCAACTATAAGTCCACCAATGAGGTTAATTAAGATATCCAATATACTCGCAATTGCATCCCCCTTGACAAACTTCATTGCACCATCCATGGAACCGTATAGCTTACTCTCCAACCCCAAGGCATTTCTTCGTCTTTGCGCTTCTACCATATCAATATTGTTTGCTCTTAAGTCACTATCAATAGACATTTGTTTTCCAGGCATTGCATCTAATGAAAACCTTGCTGACACCTCAGCCACACGTTCTGCACCTTTGGTAATCACGATAAAATTAATCATTGTAATTACACTAAACATAATAATACCAACAACAATGTTACCGCCCACCACAAATTCACCAAATGTGGTAATAATATCACCAGCATTTCCATCTAATAAAATTAAACGGCTACTAGAAATAGTAAGCCCAATTCTAAACAATGCAAGAACCAGTAAAATACTAGGAAATGAAGTAATTTCAATTGGAGTTTTCATATATAAAACCACCATGAGTATGATGACAGTAAAACTCATATTCAAGGCAATTAATACATCCATTAATTGATGTGGGATTGGAACGATAATCATGCCAAGCACACATAAAATTAATAGAACTAGGGATAATTCTTTGTGCTCTTTTAACGTATCAATAATTTTATTTAGTTTTTCCATTACAAACCTTTAATTTTAATAATAATTGGCACACAAAAATGATGCACTACTAATAATAGCATTTTTTATAGTATTTGTTGGATATTTATCCCAAAATATTGCAATTTTACTATCTACAATTTCATTTTTATTAAAACGCATATTCATACGTGTTTGAATTGCAATATTGGTACTTGCAATAGCACTCATGAGTATATGTAGTCCACTCATAGAAAAAAAATTATCCTCTTGAATTATATTTAATTCAGGTAGAGTATAATCAAAAGATATTGTTGCTATCATTTTTTTTGTATGTTGGATTTTATATTCACTATATTTTTGATGGAGAATACGCATAGTTTTACCAGAGATATTAATTAATTTACTTTCAAGGAGTAGTATTAGTACCGCGTATTCCAATACATTATAAAATGTATTAATGGGTAGACTTGCAAATTTTAACCAAACGTCTTTATCATCATTATACATATTTTTTTTAATATTTTGATAATTAATATCAGATAACCAGCTTTTATGCACAAAATTATCTGATAGATAATTAAAGTCATAGATATTTTTATGCAAATTTTCTAATCGCTTTAATTTAAGTAGAGCTATCATTAGTAGTCTCCAGCTAGATTTTGTAATTCTTTAAGAGTTTTATTATAATCACACTTATCGGTAATGTTTTGTTTTAATAAAGCCATGATATTTGAATATTTCTGAATTGCCTCATCGGCAATTTTATCATTACCTTTTTTATATTCCCCAACTCTAATTAAAAACTCCAGTTCTTCATGTTTGGATAGCAACATTCTAATTTTACGGGCTGCCCGACATTGGTCATCGCTAATCACTCTATCTGCCACACGGCTCAAACTCGCAAGGATACTAATTGCGGGAAAATGTCCCATTTCAACCAGTTTTTTACTTAAAACAATATGTCCATCAACGATTGAACGTACCTCATCGGCAATTGGGTCTGCGCTAGTTTGCTCCCCCTCCATAAGTACGGTATAAAATGCCGAAATGGAGCCAATATCACTGTTCCCTGCGCGCTCCATCAGGCGTGGAAAAGATAAAAATACTGATGGTGGAAATCCACCTCTAGTTGCAATTTCACCAGCTGATAAGCCTACTTCACGTCCGGCTCTAGCAAAACGTGTTATTGAGTCCACAAACATAATAACATCCTTACCCTGATCCCGAAAATATTCCGCAATAGTTTGAGCAATATATGCAGCTTTTAGTTGCTCTACAGGTGGTCTGTCTGATGTTACTGCCACAATAACAGTTTTTCTACGCATAGTGTCATCTAGGTCTAAATCAATAAACTCTCTAATCTCACGTCCACGTTCTCCAATGAGAGCGACTATTATAACATCACATTTAGCATTTTTTATAATCATACTAAGCAGGGTAGTTTTACCCATACCTGGACCTGCAAAAATTGCCAAACGTTGTCCTTTGGCACAAGTTACAAACATATCAAGAGATTTTACCCCTGTTTCAAGCTTTTCGTTAATTAGTTTTCGTGTTAGAGGGTCTGGAGCGCGTTGCATTATTGAATACAGATATACATCTTGATTAAGTGCCTTATGAAAACTTTCATCCTCCACCATAGATCCTGAGATATTTCCAAGCCCATCAACAATTTTACCCAACATAAAGTCGCCAACTTTAATCATAAAGTTTTCGGAGAGTTTATATACAGTTGCCGAATTTGACAAGTTTTCCGTACCACCTAATGGCAACAACTTTACATCATCACCAAAAATTGCAACTACTTCAGCGTATAAATTTAATCCAATGCTATTATCTACAATTTTACACAAATCCCCAATTTTTACTCGAGGTAAATTAACTATCACAATACTACCAATTGTACTTTTTACTTTTCCAATATATTCTATAGTGGATACATTTCGACTGGCATTATCCAAGCTATTAAGTTTATTAGAAATGGTATTTGCTAATTGTTCAAATTTTTTATTAAACATATTTAAGATGCTTTTTCTTGAACTGTTACAACTTCAACCATATCAGGAGATAAGCCACCCACAGAATGAGCCACCAATGATTTAATTTTACTCACATATAAGTCAAGACGCGTACCTTGTTTATATTTTATAACAACGGATGCAGATGGTTTTGGCATATCCACATCCCAAAGTTTGTCATTGGGAGCAGGAACTGCAACTTTTACCTGCACATCAGTTACTCCATTTAAGTGAGATAACATAGATGCAATTTCTTGGTCAATAGCATATATATCTCTATTATGTTCCTCTAGTGGAGAAGAAATCAAGCTATCTTTTTTAAATACATCACCTAGGCTTACGAAATCTTGATTAGGTAACCCATTATTTTTTAATAATCTGAGTGCGTCAATCATATTTGATTTGCTAACCGCCAGTGTGATAGTACCACTTTTGTTGACCCTGGAGTTTACTGTGATATTGTTATTTGCAAGTAAAAATATTATTGCATTGGCATTTCTTTGATTTATATCACTTATGATAACCTCGCTAGGATCAGAACATGCAGATAAACTAATAACCACCATTATTATCGTGGTTAAATTAATTAGTTTACCAAATATGGTTTTAGAAATTAAGTCATGAAAAATACGCATAGTAAGAACCCTTTATGTAATTAATAGCTTTACACATGAATAGTCAAAATGATTAAACAACACTTTTAAGTTTAACAATTTTACTATAACTAGTTACATTAAATAGTACGGTTTTTAAGTTTTATTTAGTACATAAATATGATAACAAATAAACCAATGTGCTTTTGAACAAAAAATCTTCAGGTATGTCATTGAAATAAGATTTGTTGCAATCTAATAGTCTAGTGACTATTTTTCTAAATA
>CANISK010000104.1 GCA_947470205.1 Neisseriaceae bacterium
AACTTCAAAAAATAATGAATCGAAAACATATGGCGGATATCGACAATATAATGAAGAATTGAAAAATGAATTTGAAGAAATTCAGGACAAAGCTATTTATGATCCGACACCTGAAAATATTAAAGCGTATAACGTGGCGTTGCGCATGATATCAAATAATGCGGTGAAATTTGGACTGCTGTCTGTTACACAAAATTGGCAAGACCCGAATGCAGGAATTAGTGTTGCAGCCCCAAATGGAGCTGGCTTGCAACAAGATTTAGATACACAAAGAAAACAAATAAATGAGATTGTTAAAAGATTTGCAATATTTTATTTTATAGCAAAAGACTGTAAATATTGTTCAATTGAGGCTAATGAATTAAAACGAATGGAGTACACATACAATATATCAGTTAGGGTCATATCGATGGACGGGTATAGTGTTCCGCAATATCCAAATCCAACACCAGATGCTGGAATAAGTAAAAAACTACAAGTAAAAGAACCTGGTGAAATTTTGGTATTTGACAGTAGTAATAATAAGACTACAGTGCTCGGATTTGGATATATACATTTTGATCAAATTATACAACGAATTCAAACAATGTTTATTTCTGGCACTGCTAATTGGGATCAATATCTAACTCAACCACAGCCAATACTAATTAATAGGGAGTTGGGTGTAAAATGAAAAAATCAATCGTAAGTGCTTTATTAATGTTCATAATAACAACATCAAATGCAGACGTTAATGATGCTGTAGATAATTTTTTTAAAACGATTACGGCTGATGTTTCACAACCAGCTATAGTGCAAAATCAATCAGCGGGAGTTTTATCTCTTGGTGGTATTGCAACAAGGTCTCAGGTTATTGATTTAGCACCCATGCGTTTTACTCCGCCGAGTTTTAATGCTTCCTGTGGTAACATAAATTTTTATTCTGGATCATTGGCATATATGACTAATACCGATCAATTGGTACAGTTTATGCAAAATACATTAATGACCGCTGGTATTACTGCGGTTATGACTGCATTAAAAGCGGTGACACCTAATATTGCAGGGACTTTACAGTCAATGTTTGATGCTTCTCAAAAAACGTTAAATATGTTTAATAATTCATGTCAATTGGGTATGGCATTGGGAAATTCTGCTGATTCGTGGATGTATGATCGTCTTGCAAAAGGAAAGGCACAGGCTCACAGCGACTCATCAGATGCCTCATCTGCTGAAATTAATTCAAGCACTGGAGGTAGTAGTGGAAGTAGTTTAACAGATAAGATGAATGAGGTGACCAATGCTTATCATAATTGGGTGAATAGTAATGCCAATATGAACCCTACAGATAGCTCTGGCATTGTTGGTTCAATTGCAAGCAAGTATGGTTCAATTATTTGGAAAGGAATTCAAGCTCTACATTTATATAGCCTACCAATACAAAATAGTGGCAATGCCGATATATCCAGTATTGCAAATTTAGTGATATCATTAACAGGTGATATGATTATTTATTCCCCTGGAAATGATGGTACTGGCTTGCAAGCACGAGTATTGCCTCCAACAATAACAGATATACAACATTTTATTACCAGTACAAATGGTGATATTATTACATATAATTGTGGTTATTTTCATCCAGATTCACCTGGTGAATGCACTGGAACGCAAGTAGAGTTAGCTACGGTTAACTATCCTACCAATCAATTTAATGGTGGAGTAATTAAGAAAATTAAAACTGCCATGACAGATATTCAACAGCACTTTACCAGTGGAACACCCCTAAACAATGATGATTTATTAATTATTTCAATATCACCTGTGCCAATATTTGCAATAGCACAGACCTTAGATGATATAGGTATGGGAGGATCAATTGATAGTGTATTAACTCAATATTCACAACAAATAGCGTTTGAGATTTTACAAAAGCTCATTAGCGTTTCTCTAAGTCTAGCTGTACAAGCAGCCACAACAAGAACAAACAACGACACACAACAAACAATATCCAATTTTGTGAAATCAATTCAAGATGTTCAAAATAGAATAAACAGTTTTTCTTCACAATATATTAAAGATGACCCAATTGTTATCCTAAACAAACTCAACACACTAAAAGCGTATGCACAAAATCAAATGTCATCTGAAATTATGCAAAAAGTTAATTTTGCAAAACAATTAAGTAATTATTAGGGGTTAATATGGACTTATGGTTATATGTCTACGGTAATGGAGATTTCATTTATACAATTCTTAACTCAGTTAACTTTTTTATGCATAATGCAATGTCTTTCTTTAAAGTGGCTGCGATTATATGCCTACTATTATTTGCATTTGAAGTAACTGGAGTAATGCCAACAAAAAACTATGATTGGATGAGGTTTGTTAAAACTTATTTTTTAATATCAATTTTTGTATTGACTCCTTATCCTGGCAAAACAAATGTGCATGACGTATTGACCAATCAAGATTATACATTTAATCCTAGTTCTGGAAGATTACCGATAGGGTTAATATTTCCAATAGCAATCACATCGGATATCATGCACAGACTAATTAATTTATATCAGCAGAATTATGCCATTGATTCTAATCTTAACTATACTTACTCAGGTATGAATTTTGGAGCTAATTTTATTTTAGGCTTAGACAGCGTTAACTCTTATGATGACAAATTTAATTATAATCTTGATAATTATATGCAAAATTGTGGTTTCCCCTTATTACACAAAGCTGGTAAATTATCAGATTTACGTAGCAGTAAGGATATTTTCGCAACTCTTATGCAAAACACATCAGCAGCAAGGTACGTACAACAAGTTGATTTTGGAACTGGGCAACCTCTGATAAAAGCATGTGATCTGGCTATTGCGGATGTTAACAACTATTATGAAGCTAACAAAGATAACATTCTTATGAATAACGCAAATATGATGGGGATTGATACGAGTACAATAGACCTGAAATTACGATTTATGAATGCTGCAAATGCGACTAGTAGTCAATTGCTTGGAATTGCACAGGGTGCAGCAACAACACTTAAACAAGCTATTGCCATGAATATGATTATGGCATCAGTAAAAAATGGAGCTCAGGCTGTTGGAAATGGTTCGTTAGCTTTGTCTGTTTATGATACTGAGCAATTTCAACAGTATAAAAAAGTCGGCGAATTGTCTGGGTCAGCTTCAGCTAGAACAATACCTGTTTTAGTGGCTTCTGCTTTTGCGTTATTATTTTTCTTATATCCAATTATGATATTTTTGGCTATTGCCAAAGGATCATATAAAGCAATTGGAGTATTTTTTCAGATAGTAGTTGCAATTAATTTAATTCCATTGTTATATGAGATATTGAATTATATTAGTACATATTACCTAGAAAAGAAACTGGGAGTGACAATCACTGGCTCAGGATTTAATTATGATGTATCGACATCCTTATATAGCTTTACAGATAACATGATTGTAGCTGGTAACTATCTTGCCACCTCAGCCCCGTTAATTGCTTATGCTATTGTGTCTGGTTCAGCGATGGCATTAACTTCAGTCTTTGGACATATTAACGATCCAGCTAAGTCTCAAGCACAACAAGTTGGTAATGAGATGGCTCGGGGTAATCAAGCTCTGGGAAATGTATCGATTGATAATGCATCATTTAATAACATGCAGGGTAACAAACTTGATGATCAATTTGTAACAAGTAGTGGTGTGCCAATTTTAAAAGATATAAACGCTGGTGGGATTCATACTAATGTAGGCGGTCATGATTATGATCAGAATTTCAAATCAGATTTATTAGCCAAACCAAATTTTGCACAAGTTGCCTCACATGCGTTACAAAATAATCTTGCCAACATACAACAGACAATTGGTCAACAAAGTAAACAATGGAATGAACAAGCTCAAAGATTACATGAGTTGGGCAATGGTTTGCAATCAAGTCAGGGAAGTAGCTATAGTAGTGGAAGTAGTGAAAGAGATGCTGTGGCTCGTGGTCAAGCGCTTTCATCTAGTATAGGTGTTGGTTTGAAAGCATTTGGTTCTGGGGAAAATATTAATTCTGATGTTAGAAACAATTTAAATCATGAACTAAGTGAGCTTCAATCGGTTAGTCAACAATTATCTCATAGCTCAAATCAATCAGTTAGAGATGCATTCAGCAATGTAAGTGGCTTAGTAACAAGTAGTGCAGGGACAATTCAAGATGCGGTTGTTATTTCTCAAACAATAAGTGATGTTAATTCTAAGCAATCAACAATTAATGCTGATTTCAGCAATGATCTTGTTTACAATATGAGAGAACATGGGCTTGAACCTAGAGATTTGTCAGCTACGGAACAAATGCAATTTGCTCAATCATTTGTGAATGAAACGCTTAATAATAAATATGGCTTAAAGAGTGAGTTAACTATCCCAAGTAATAGCAATAGAGGTATAGATAAGTTAGCCCATAGAGCTGATACTAGACAGGTTAGTTCTCAAGGGTTGGATATTATAAATAATAACATTCAAGGTAATGAATTATATGATAAGACCAATAAAGCAATAGATAATTTTGAGAATAATCAGGGGAACATTATTGGAGAACAATTGGGGCAACAGATAAAAACAGGTGCAAATGTAGTTAAAAATATTGCACAAAAAGCTACCGATATAGCTAGTGAGACACTGTATGATGTAGTTCATCCAGATGAAATATTGCAAAAATAATATATATTTTGAAAGTTTGATGTATAATGTAGGATAGGTATGATAGATTATAAGTGCAAAGTTGGAGTAATATAAAATGAACCTAATTATTTTATTTTTATGCAAGATTGATATTATGATTAGTGCATTTGCACAGAATATTTTAAATTTGTTATTTGCAAATAGAGTAGTTTGTGATTTTAAAGCAGCATGTAAATCGAATAATCAAATTGGCAGCGATATAAATTCGAATGGTTCAATTGACAGTATCCAGATGACAAACCAAGATATTAATAATCGTTTCATTTGTAAAATTAATCCCGATGATATTATGAACAATCCAATTAATTCACAGTATACATGTAATATTTATCATAATCCAGATTCCATATATTATAAATAAACTATAATGAACCCCTAATTTAAGACACACCACATAGAAACAAATTAGTTAAAATAATGGTAATTTAATTTGTTTAAAAGGTATCTAAAATGAAAAAATCTAGTTATGATAACAACTTCAAAGTTAAGGTAGCAATTGAAGCAATAAAGGGTGATAAAACCTACGAGGAAATAGCGAGCACTTTTGGTGTAGCCAAATCATTGATAACCAAATGGCGAGATGGGTTGATTAACAATGGTGCATTAGCTTTTAGTAAAGAAGCTAAACCTAAAAATCATGATGCTATTGAACAAAAGCTATATCAACAAATAGGTCAATTAACCATGGAGGTAGATTTTCTAAAAAAGTTTGCAAGCAAATACAACCAACTGTAAAACGTAGGGAGTATTTGCAAAACAATCAGACAGATGAATTGCCTATTGTTAAACAATGTGAGTTATTAAGTATAAATCGTAGCAGTTTGTATTACAAGCCAAAGGTTGCCAATGAAAGTAATTTGTGTGAGTTGATTTTAAAGATTTGGTTAGATGATCAAAGTTTGGGGTACCGCATGATTACAGCTCACTTGCGTGAATATCATGATATGATTATAAATCATAAGCGAGTGCGTAGAATAATGCATAAA
>CANISK010000105.1 GCA_947470205.1 Neisseriaceae bacterium
CTCCTTTTTGTGCCTCAATAGCTAATTTGGAACATGTATGGATTTTCATACCATCTGTAACTGGGGTGGCGCATGCTGGTAATGGTTTTGCTGATTTTTCAACCTCCACTAAGCACATTCTACAATTTGCAGCGATGGATAATTTTTTATGGTAGCAAAAATGAGGTATATATTTACCTTCTTTTAATGCAACCTCTAAAATAGACAGACCGCTATTTGTCTGTATTTTTTTACCATCTAATTCTAATTCTATCATTTAAAATTACCTATATAAAGCTGATCTTAACAATACTAAATATTTCTGACAAAAATAACTCTCGTTATAGAGCAAATTAAAGCACCTCGTCATTGCGAGTTTTTATTTATCAAAGCGTGGCAATCCCACAGAATATAATCTATAACATGTGGCAGTTGAGTGCTAAGTCATGAGATTGCCACGCCATGATAAATCATGGTTCGCAATGACTGTGTTTATTGATTTATTATATTCAAATTACATTCAAGATAAAACTCAGCACCATTTATGATTTACTTTACATTCTTTGTGCTCTATATGATGCACAAATTCATCCTTAAAGTGTTTAATAAAGCTTCTCACCGGAAAAACCGCAGCATCAGCAAGTGCACATATTGTTCTGCCTGCCATTTGGTTACCAATGCTATCCAATAACTCTAAATCTTCTATTTTACCCATTTTGTTTTCAATGCGATGGATAATATCATACATCCAACCCGTACCTTCCCGACATGGAGTGCATTGTCCACAAGATTCTTCATGATAAAACCAAGCTAATCTTTCCAATGCTTTCACCATACATACATCTTCATTTATAACAATAACCGCACCAGAACCAAGCATGGAACCAGCTTTTGCAATTGAATCATAATCCATATTACAATCCATCATTATATCTGCAGGTAAAACAGGAGCTGATGAACCACCAGGAATAACAGCTTTCATTTTTTTATTATTTTTCATACCACCAGCTAATGCTAATAACTCACGAAATGGTGTACCCAATGGGATTTCATAGTTGCCAGGTCTATTTATGTGTCCTGAAATTGAGAATAGCTTTGTTCCTCCAGAGTTTGGAGTGCCTTTTTCTAAAAATGACTTACCAGTATCTTTAATAATAAAAGGAACCGATGCCAAAGACTCTGTATTATTAATTGTAGTTGGTTTGCCATACAAACCAAAACTCGCTGGAAATGGTGGTTTAAACCTTGGTTGTCCTTTTTTGCCTTCCATAGATTCAATTAACGCGGTCTCTTCGCCACAAATATAAGCCCCATATCCATGATGTGCATATAGATTAAAACTAAACCCACTGCCTAGTATATTATTCCCCAAAAATCCAGCTTCAATTGCTTCACGTAACGCCTCTTCAAATTGTTCATAAATTTCAAATATTTCACCATGAATATAATTATATCCAACGCTTGCACCAATTGTGTATCCAGCGATAATCATACCTTCAATCAAGGAGTGAGGATTAAATTCCAAAATATCTTTATCTTTAAATGTACCAGGCTCGCCCTCATCACTATTGCACACAATATATTTTTGCCCATCCATAGCGCGTGGCATAAAGCTCCATTTGAGCCCGGTTGGAAAACCAGCCCCTCCGCGTCCTCGTAAACCAGACATTTTGAGCTCTGATATAATGACATCACTAGTAATTTTATTATTTAAAATTTGCTTTAATGCCTCATACCCACCGCGTGCAATATATTTATCTATATGCCAACAATTTTTATCAAAAGTATCAACATCAGCAAAAATTACACCACTTTTATATATTGCCATTACTGTAACTCCGCTAATTTTTTATCTATTGCATCTGGGGTCATATAACCACACATTTTATGGTTATTTACGAGTATCACAGGAGCATCACCACAAGCACCCATGCATTCACCTTCCATTAGAGTGTATTTACCATCCGCAGTGGTTTCTCCAAAATTTACCCCAAGTGTCTTTTTTAGATAATCAGCCGCATCAACAGCACCAGATAATGCACATGGTAAATTGGTGCAAACTGATAACTTATATTTTCCATATTGTTTTAGATTATACATTCCATAAAATGTTGCCACTTCCAAAGCTTGAACTGGTGGAATGTTGATGTAGGATGCCACATATTCAATTAATTCATTAGATAGCCAACCTTTCTCCGTCTGTGCAATTCTAAGGGCTGCCATAATGGCACTTCGTGATTGCTCTTTTGGATACTTGGCTAATTCTATATCAATTTTTTGCAGTGATTCTTTTGATAACATTTATCTATCTACCTCACCAAATACTATATCTTGTGTACCAATAATAGCCACAACGTCTGCAATCATATGACCTTTAGTCATTTCATTTAAGGCAGACAAATGAGCAAAACCAGGTGCCCTAATTTTTAACCTATATGGCTTATTAGCACCATCTGATATCATGTATATACCAAATTCACCCTTAGGGTGTTCAATAGCTTGATAAACTTCACCCTCAGGAACATACATTCCTTCTGTAAATAATTTAAAATGATGGATGAGCTCCTCCATTCCAGATTTCATCTTTTCTCTTGGCGGGGGTGCTATTTTATAGTCATCAACAATAACCGCACCTTTATTGGCTTTTAGCCACGTTACGCACTGTTTGATGATTTTATTTGATTCACGCATTTCAGCCACTCGCACTAAATATCTATCATAACAATCGCCATTTTTACCAATCGGAATTTTAAAGTCTAATTTATCATATACTTCATATGGCTGTGTTCTACGTAAATCCCACCCAAGACCGGAACCGCGTAACATGGGGCCGGTAAAACCCAAGTTCAACGCTCGCTCTAATGTGACTATCCCTATATCTACTGTGCGTTGTTTCCAAATGCGATTATCCGTCAACAAAGTTTCATAGTCATCTACACATTTATCAAATCTATTGGTAAAGTCTTGGATAAAATCCAATAAACTACCTTCGCGGTTTTTATTTAGTGCTTTTAATTGTTTTTTGGTTTTTATTTTTGATTCGGTGTATTGTGGCATGGTGTCTGGTAGATCACGATACACGCCACCTGGTCTATAATATGCAGCATGCATTCTCGCCCCAGATACAGCCTCATAGCAATCAAGCAAGTCTTCGCGTTCACGGAATGCGTATAAAAATACCGCCATAGCCCCGATATCCAATGCATGCGCTCCAAGCCATAACAAATGATTTAATATTCTGGTGATTTCATCAAACATTACACGTATATATTTTGCACGTTCTGGAATCTCTAGATTTAATAATTTTTCAATTGCTAATACGTAAGCGTGTTCATTACACATCATCGATACATAGTCTAGTCTATCCATATATGGCAATGCTTGGATGAATGTTTTATGTTCAACAAGTTTTTCAGTCCCACGGTGCAAAAGTCCAATGTGTGGGTCTGCATGTTGCACTATCTCACCAGACAGCTCAAGCACTAAACGTAACACCCCATGTGCAGATGGATGCTGTGGCCCAAAATTTAAAGTATAATTTTTTATATCTGCCATTATATACCTCTTTTCCTAACTATTCTTGGTGTGATTTCACGCGGAGGAATAGTCACTGGTTGGTACACCACTCTTTTTTGCTCTTCATTATATTTCATTTCTACATAACCAGACAATGGAAAATCTTTTCTAAATGGATGTCCCACAAAACCATAATCAGTTAATATTCTTCTTAAATCCGGATGGTTGTTAAATATAATGCCATAAAAATCAAACACTTCACGTTCATACCAATTTGCCGAACTGAATATATCTTGGATCGAGTCTATATTTGGATTATCACCATCTGGAATATAAGCTTTCACACGAATCCTAGAGTTATTTTTTACTGATAACAAATGATATACAACCGCAAACCTATCACCAACATATTCATTTTTATATTCTAGATAATCCACCCCGCACACGTCCACACATTGTTCGAATAACGTCTCTGGATTGTTTTTAAGTGTGGCTATTACTTCATGAATATCATTTTTATTTACTGTAATTGTATATTCTTCGTGATTATACGAATTTGAAACAATTTGATTGGGTAATATTTGGTTCACTATAGAAGAAAGATCTTCAATTTTCTTCATTTAACGCTCTTTCTCGCTATAGTTGATTCACGTTTTATTTTATTTTGTAATTGGATAATTCCATATAATAACGCCTCAGCAGTTGGCGGGCAACCTGGAATATAAATATCAACTGGGACAATTTGATCACACCCTCTTACTACTGAATATGAATAATGGTAATAACCCCCGCCATTTGCACAAGATCCCATTGAAATCACCCATCTTGGCTCAGGCATTTGGTCATAAACTTTTCTCAAAGCTGGTGCCATTTTATTACATAAAGTACCTGCAACAATCATTACATCAGACTGTCTTGGAGATGGCCTAAAAACTGCACCAAATCTATCCAAATCATATCGTGCAGCCCCAACGTGCATCATTTCCACCGCACAACATGCAAGACCAAATGTCATAGGCCACAAAGAACCAGTTCTCGCCCAATTAATTAATTCATCTAATGTGGTTGTAACAAAACCTTCTTTAAAGACACCTTCTATTCCCATTCCAATGCCCCCTTCTTCCAAACATATACAAACCCAACAATTAAAATGAATAAAAATATTGTCATAATGGTAAATCCATATATACCGAGCTGTTTAAATACCAATGCCCATGGTAATAAAAATGCAATCTCTAAATCAAATAGAATAAATAAAATCGCAATTAGATAATATCTAATATCAAATTTTATTCTTGCATCTTCAAAAGCAGGAAAACCACACTCATAAGGGGAATTTTTTTCCGCATCTGGTTTAAATCTTGCGACAATGGTATTTACTATTATTATAGCAGCACCCATAACAAAAGCTAAAACCATGAAGACTAATATTGGAAGATATTCAATCACAATACATCTCACCTATTTAAAATGGTGCCGACAGTGGGACTCGAACCCACACGACCTATGGTCACCACCCCCTCAAGATGGCGTGTCTACCAGTTCCACCATGTCGGCAATAATTAATTTGGAATTTGATTTGGGGCTGATGATGTTATTTTGTTATTTGATTTATCATTAACACCAATCACATCACTACTATTTATTTTATTTACAGATTGTGGCGTCATATCACTAGTAATAACTTTACCGTTCATATTTGCCATTACTCCAGCACTATCAATTCTACCTTTAGATGATATATAAACCAAACCAAATGTGGTTGTAAAAAATATCACTGCAAATACTGCAGTTGCACGGCTTAGAAAATTAGCTGAACCGTTCGCGCCAAACAAGGAACCAGAAGAGCCAGATCCAAATGTAGCACCAGCATCTGCCCCTTTGCCGTGTTGCAATAACACCAATACAATCATAATAATTGCAGATGTGATTTGCATAATCCACATTACAGTCTTTAATATTTCCATTACATTATTTCCTTGCTGTATCTTTTTTATAATTGGATAACTTAGAGAGCATAAATATAACACAAATCTCATTTTATGACAACTTGTTTTTTATTAAAACCATCCCCAATATTAAAAGTAATTATTAATTAACATTTTATATGACGTAATTTTACCATAA
>CANISK010000106.1 GCA_947470205.1 Neisseriaceae bacterium
GGCGGGAATCCATTCAATGTAGATAGTCACCTTTTAAAATGAATGTTGGATGTTGTAAAACTGGATTCCCGACGACTTAGGGAATGACAACATTTATTGATTTCTTATGTCGAATTAGTATTTTATGAGGTTATGCAAGAGGTCTAATATACCATATTTATTAGCGATATTGATTTGTAATACTATCCGGATTTAACCAATATGGACAATAAGATTTTCCAGAATTATCATTAATCACCTCTTCATTATTGCGGTTAATTCTTACAAAAGCCTCATATTTATTAATTTTTGTAAGAATATGCTTCATGGTATTAGTTGTTTCATCTGTACTACTGGTCTTAATTCTAAATTTTGAAGCAACAAGAATATTAGTTATAAGGTCTTTAGAACATCCAATATCTATCAAATCTTTTATCGCACTTTTCATTAATTCATCATTTATATTTTTAAAAGGCTTCTTAGAATTTGCCTCCTTTAACTGATATTTTCTAATTGTGTTTACAGCACAGTGAAATATACCCAAATTATTTCTATCATAAACAATTTGATTAGAAACGATCTTTTGAAAAGTTGGCATATCTTTTTCTATCTTATCTTCAAAGTTTATCATTATTTCTTTTTTTATGCTTTTAATTTCATTGTCAGTCATGTTTCGATAGTTCAACAATATTTCTTCTTCTGGTATGGTAATCTCATTCTTATCAGCTTGAGTACTCACTAAAGAAAGTTTACTGTTAGATTGTCCGTTGCCAATTAAGTTATTTTGATAGTGGGCTACTTGTGATAAATTCAAAAATACGTTACTCTGATTTTCTATATTTTGTTGCGTTTGTTGTTGCGTTTGGTTTGGAGATGTTGATATACAACACAATCCACAGAAAATATTCATAATTTTATCTTTTATTACTCATTGTCAAGTTAAATGCGAAATATTTAGCATCTACACACCGGTACTACCGAATCCACCAGTATTTCTATGTGAGATTTTAAAATCTTCTACTATGTTAAAGTTTACAGTTGCAACCGGAACGATAACCAATTGGGCTATTCTATCCATTGGGGATAATTCAAAAATTTCATTTCCTCTATTCCATATTGAAATAAACAGCTCCCCCTGATAGTCTGAATCTATAAGCCCTACCAAATTACCAAGCACGATACCATGTTTATGTCCAAGCCCAGAGCGAGGAAGTATCATGCCACAGTATTGTGGGTCTTCTATATATATTGCAATACCCGTTGGAACAAGGTGAGTTTGTCCACCTGATATAATCATTTTGTTATCAATACAGGCTCTTAAATCTAGCCCAGCTGAGCCTTTTGTTGCATAATGAGGTAACATTTCACGAATTTGTGGGTTAATGATTTTTAATTGGATTTTGTTTAACATGATAAATATTCACCTTTTTATTTGATAATTATATTTGGATCGATTGGTTTGCCATTTTGTCTTATTTCAAAATGTAGAAGTGGTTTTTTATTATTATCTTGTCCCATGGTGGCAATTTTTTGTCCCATTTTCACCATCTCACCCTCATGAACTAGGTTTTGTTGATTATTTGCATATGCGCTAATGAATATATTGTCATGTTTTATGATAATTAGATTACCGTATCCTTTTAAACCATTACCGCTATAAACTACCTTACCATCTTTAACTGCAATAATTGGCTGACCTATTGCTCCGGTATAATTGATGCCTTTATTTGTTACTGTATATGGCTGAATGATTTTAGCGTTATTTATAGGTTTCATCCACTGTGTTTTTAAAATAGATTGATCTATTGGTGGTTGTGGATGGTAGGTATTGGTATTTTTTGTTGTTTGGTGGGTATTAGTTACCGGTGAATTCATGCTTCCCACTTGAGTATCATCTTGTTTGGGTGTTTGGATATGTTTATGTTTTTTTGGGGTATTATGTGTAACGTTTACTACTGGGGCTGGTTTGGTACGAGTGGCACAATTTGTTAATATAATTGCAGTACATAATAGATATATTAGGGGTTTAAATTTCATATGGATGCTTCCTATTGTTTATAATGTAAGTGCAGTAATTAATGGCATTTGTCTATAGTCTGTTGGGAGTAAATTAAGTGGTGTAATGGAGACTTTTTCTTGTTTTAGAAATACATCAATATCTGTTCCTTCTTTTATACTTGTGGGTTGATCTGGTTCTCCTTGCCAATACACTACATTACCCCTTGGGGTAATTTGCTTTTCCAATGGTTTATGATGAGGTCTCCTACCAAGTTCAGTGATTTCAAAACCCTTGATTTGATCAAATGGTTTATTTGGAATATTTACATTCCACACAAATGGTTCGCTGTAAATATCGTGATTTTGGTGAATCCGATCTAAAAGATTCACAATTATAGCACTTGCATCCTTTAAATGATTAAAGTCTGGGCCTGGTGTGGATATCGCAATACTTGATATCCCATGAATAACGCCCTCGCGCGCCGCCCCTACAGTGCCCGAATAAAATACATCCTCCCCAATGTTTTCACCCAAATTTATCCCCGATAAAACCATATCCGGATAATTTTCTTTGGATTTATATACATATTGTAAACCAAGCCTTACGCTATCTGCTGGTGTGCTTGAGACAAAATATATTTTTTTTGATACCTCGGTGATTGAAATTGGCATATAAACTGCAATTGATTGCCCCGCACCACTTGAATTTCTTTCTGGTGCGACAATTGTCACATCATGACCCGCAGCGTTTAATGAATGATATAGCGATAAAATACCATTTGCACGGTATCCATCGTCATTAGTTAATAATATTTTCATTTATTATCACCTTTAATTACTATTGGCTCTATATTAAGTGTCACTCCATAGTAATTATATACTTTTTCTTGGATGTTGTGTGCTAAATTCAAAATCTCATCTTGTGTGCTATTGCCAAAATTAACCAATACTAACGCTTGCTTTTCATATATCCCCACGTTATTTTGTCTGTACCCCTTTAATTTTAAATTATCAATAAGCCATCCAGCAGATATTTTAACACTGCTATCATTGTTTGCAATTGGATATACTGGTAAATTTGGATAATTCATTTTTAATTCATCGGCTTTATTTTTTGCAATAATGGGATTATGAAAAAAACTTCCAACATTACCTAATATTTTTGGATCGGGTAATTTGTTACTTCTAACATTAATCACGTGTTGTCTTACATCTTGCGCTGTTAGATGTGGGTTATCTTTTAGGGATTGTAAATCTGTGTAGTTTATATTTAACTTAGGTTGTGCATAAAGCTCAAAAGTAACATCTATAATGATCCAATCTGGTTTGGTTTTAAATATGCTATTTCGATATGCAAAATTACAGTCTTGATTTGGAATATTTTTAAATATGTTGTTCTTTATATCATAAATAGTTACATCTTTAATAAAATTTTTAACCTCTACGCCATATGCACCGATATTTTGCATTGGGCTAGCTCCTACAGTGCCCGGAATGAGGCTTAGGTTTTCCAAACCATACCAATTATTTGACACGGTATGCATAACCAGATCATCCCACAACTCTCCAGCCATTGATTTCACAAATATATTGCTATCATTTTCTTGTATTTTTGAAATACCATGTAGAAGATTATGAATAACTATTCCATTATAATACTCAGGTAAAATCAGGTTACTTCCCTGCCCTAAAACAATAAAAGATAGGTTATGCTGTTTGATAAATGCGGATATTGTTGATAAATCATCTACACTGGTTAATGCCACATAATATCTAGTTTGTGATTTAAGACCAAGGGTATTTAGTTTGGTAAGATCATAATTATCAATAATTTCCATAGTTATTTATACCTAAAAAATAACAAATATATTAGACCTCTTGCATAACCTCATAAAATACTAATTCGACATAAGAAATCAATAAATGTTGTCATTCCCTAAGTCGTCGGGAATCCAGTTTTACAACATCCAACATTAATTTTAAAAGGTGACTATCTACACTGAATGGATTCCCGCCTACGCGGGAATGACATAAATTGGCACTTTTATAGGTTATGCAAGAAGTATATTAAATGATTGTAATTAATACGGCGAATGTGTTAAAAAAATAACAAATCGGAGGAGGTTTTGCTCAAAGAGTTTGAAGTCTGAGCGAGGCAAAAATAAAAAAATACGACGACGTGGACTAAATGTCCATAAGGAGTATTTTTTTATTTTTAACAAAGCTCAGGCTTCAAAATCAAAGAGCAAAACGAAAGTGCATGATATCTCCATCTTTCACAACATAATCTTTTCCTTCTAGGCGCATCTTACCAGCAGCTTTTGATCCACTTTCTCCTTGGTATTGGATAAAGTCATTATAGCTTATAACTTCTGCGCGGATAAACCCACGTTCAAAATCTGTATGAATAACTCCAGCAGACTGTGGAGCTGTGGCACCTATTGGGACGGTCCATGCACGCACTTCTTTTACCCCAGCGGTAAAATATGTCTGTAACCCAAGAAGTTTATATCCCGCGCTAATTAAACGATTTAGCCCTGGTTCTTCCATCCCCATGTCTTTTAAGAATTCTAATTTATCTTCTGGATCCAATTCCCCAATTTCAGCTTCAATAGCGGCACAAATTGACACAATTGGCGTTTTATCTTTATTGGCAAATTCGGTAAGTCTAGTTAAATGAGGGTTGTTGGTAAATCCATCATCATGAACGTTTGCCACATACATAGCGGGTTTGATAGTGAGTAAACATAATGGCTTAAGAATTACCCTCTCTTCTTCTGTCAAATCCATTGTGCGTGCTGGTTGTCCTTCATTTAGATGAGGGATTAGTTTATTAATAACATTTACTAATAAAATAGCATCAGCATCACCACTTTTTACTTTTTTAGATTCACGAGTGACAACTTTTTCCAATGTTGATAAATCAGCAAGAGCAAGCTCTGTGGTTATGACCTCGATATCGTCAATTGGATCAATTTTATTATTCACGTGTATGATGTTTGGATCGTCAAAACATCTCACCACATTTATAATCGCATCAGTCTCACGAATATTGGCTAAAAATTGATTGCCAAGCCCCTCACCTTTACTTGCACCGGCAACCAGTCCCGCGATATCCACAAATTCAACAATTGCAGATTGTATGCGTTCGGGATGAACTATATCACTAAGTTTAGCTAATCTATCATCTGGGACTTCTACAATCCCAATGTTTGGTTCAATCGTACAAAATGGATAATTTTCTGCTGCAATTGATGCTTTGGTGAGTGCGTTAAATAAGGTTGATTTGCCTACATTGGGTAAACCTACTATGCCAATTTTTAATGCCATTTGATGTATTCCTCTTTTTTAATGTAAAATTTATCTTTTAATGTCGAATTGTATCATTTACTGTGATAAAATCGCTATTTATTTGTTAACCTGATTTAAAGGTGTTTAATATGCAAAAGAATAAACGAGCAATTGTTATTGTTTTAGACTCATTTGGTATTGGGGAGCTTCCTGATGCACATTTATTTGACAATGTCGGCGTGAATACGTTAGGGCACATTGATGAATATGCCTATTCACACAACCTGACATTTAATATCCCACATCTTATGTCTTTAGGTCTGGGAGATGCATATTTTA
>CANISK010000107.1 GCA_947470205.1 Neisseriaceae bacterium
AAATATGTTAATTAATATAACCAAAACTAAAATTAGACTATTACTCTGGGGTGGATTTACATTATTAATGCTATTTGTAATGTTACCATTGTTTTTCTTTTTTTATTTATTTGATGAAGCCAAAATCAAACAGTCCCTTGTTAATGAATTTGCAAATGATGGGTATGTTTTACAAATTTCAGGTAATATAATACCAAAAATGTGGCATGGTATGAGTTTTGATATTAGCAATATATTATTGCAAAATAAATCATCTAATAATGAGCTTATAAAGATTGACCGCATGAGTTGTAAGTTATCATGGTTATATCTAATTATGGGGCAATATAGATTTAATCGCATGGAAATTGATGGGGTTGGGGTTAATCAAAATTATTGGATAAAATATGGCATGCAAAACATCATTAAATTATTTAATAGTCAGTCCATCAATTTTAGTAACATTGAAAAAATAGATATTAGACATCTCGATAGCACAGGCACGAACAATCTTTATGCATTTAAAGATGGTAATTTAAGTATAGAGGAAAATTCTACTGGTTTAAATTTTAAATTTGGCGTAAAGGTGGATAACACCTATTATTTGTTAAATGGACATACATTTCCAGTGAATAATAATTTCAACTTCGATACGTTAAATCTTCGAGTTTATAACCACGCTATGAATATAAATCTAAATTCACAGGCAACTTATTACGCAGATACTCAAACATTAAATATCTCTCGTGCATTGGGTGGTATAACATTAAACAATTATATTGGAGACATCATGATAAATGATGCCACCTTGAATGTAAATAATTTCAATGCAAATGGTGTAACTCTTAAAGTAAATTTTGCAAATAACCTCTCTCAAAATCAAATATTATTTAATGTATCTCATATGAATAGTGTAGACTACAAAAGCTTTAGTATTGATAAATTATCCAGTCAATATAAAATGGATATTGCAGATATGAGTGTGGACGTAGATTCTAAGTTTGAAGACTTATTTTATGCGGCAAATACTGGCCTGTCTAGCAAATGTTTTAATCAATTGACCATCAATGCTCCAGAAATATATCATGACACCCTTAATGCTCTTTTAAATGGCACTTGTGAATATAGCGGTCTTGCTCACTCATATGCCTTTCATGGTAATGGCAATTTAAATAATTCCCCACTCACATTAAGTATAAGCACTACCAATATTTCCCATAAACCACATATTTTATTAAACGCTGGATTAGATACGTTAGATTTATCAAAAATACAACAATACACCGAGAGCAAATCTATTGGCATAAACAAATTGCCATTTAATTGGTTGTCCTACATTGATCTTCAGTCAAATATATCAATTAATGAATTAATGTTGGGTAAATTTATTTTTCAAAAAACTAATGCAAACTTAATGATTATGAACAATCAATTAAGCATAAGTCACTTTACGACAAATATTTATAATGGTAATATCAACGGGGATTTAACTTTAAAAAAAACGAATGATGATGCATTTGAGTTGCGCACCAATCAAAAGGTACATAAATTAAATTTAAAAACTTTTTTGAATGATGCGCTTAATGTGAATGCAATTAATGGCGTTGCCGATGTATCCCTTCGGGCATCTGTACTGGATGTAAAAAATTACTATGATTTACTTCGAAAAATTAACGCAGATGTTGAGGTAAAAGCTTATAATGGTTCATTTGATGGAATAGATTTTAATTTATTTGCCAATCCGCCTAGTTCTCCAAATATATCAAACGCACATTCCACTGTATTTAATAATATGAATGCACGTTTTAAGTTTTCCAATGGGATTAGCAAACATGGCATGCTTCAATTTTCATCTTCATATGTTATTGCACAGGGAAGTGGCGATATTAATTTTATAAATAATTTATTAGATTATAACTTGAAAATTAAAAGTGTCTTGCCGAAAAATAATCAAAGAATAAAATCCGTGGTGATACCAGTAAATATAAATGGCCCAATCTTAAATCCAAAAATAAAGATTCAAAACGTTGAATTAATTAAAGGTATGGACAGAAAAATCAAGAAAAATCAATATACTCATCGTATTTGAAAGCTGAAATTTGTCGGGAATTTAAAAAATTAAACCCAATTAAACATATCATATAGAGAAATATTATTATTGTTTGGATCTTTTGCATAATTAATCACATTAGTGATAAGCTGATAAAATCTATTTTGATGTTCTGGTTTAATGTTTCCCCTAATAAATTGCCTGATTTTATCTGTTTGCACTCTTGTGTTTAGACCATTTAACAGCATTGATATCGATATTCCGTCTATCCAAGGAACACTATGGAGACTGATATTGGCTTGAAAGTATCGAATTATATGCTGCAGAGTACCACATGCAATCATTATTGATACTGCCAACGCAAATTCATCCATAGCTTTTGCAAGTTTTTTGAAATCAGCAACATCATCATTGTCATCATTTATTGTTTTGATGCCTGTAGTAAACTTTTCCCAAGCACTATGCGTAGTGTAAAGTGGGGTTCTGGAGATTGATGCATGCTGCGTTAACTTTGTAATTGAGTATAAACTATCTAGATCAATTATAATGATTTTAGACTCTCCATTTGCTTTTGTTTTAATTAGCATATTCTCTAATTTAATATCACCTAAATATATCCCACATGCATGAAGATCCTTAAGTTCTTTCATAAGTGGTGCGTATAGTCTTGGGGGTGTTTCTCTTCCGGCATCAAGGTATTTGTCTAGTGACATTCCACCATTATAATCAAGAAATTTATTTTGTTCAATTTGCACCATTTTTTCAGTGATATATCTATTCTTGCTTAATAATTTATGTCTTGTAGCCAAGGTAAAGAAAGATTTGTTGTTGGACTTATCTTTATGGTATGTAATACTTACTGTTCTTGAATTCAATCCATTAACTTCTTTACACGCCCCAGAGAGCACTTGATTTGGTTTTTGAGTTGGTATGATATGGTAAGGTCTATGATCATCGAAAAATAAAAATTCATTTGAATGAACATCATTAATGCTCATGGCTTTAAACTCATCATTACCGTAATAAAGAAATCCCGTATTTGTTGTTATGTTACAAAAAATTACTACTGCGCCAATAGGAATATTAACCGGAAGGTTATCCAGACTTTCAATATATTTCGTATTAATTTTTATGAAATGATGGTGTGGCGGTAATTTGTGTGCATATTGGATGCTCCTAAATAATCCCACCAGTGGAATATTTTGAGCAAGATTGCATTGAAGAATCTTTCTTTTTGGTGCCGTCATTTTTTGCATCGATGGGGATGGTGTATGTTTTTTAAACTGAATTATTTGAGAATTTCTATAATCATTTTCACCATTAGGGTGCGTTGGACTTATAATAAAACTATAATTGTTTTTTCTGTTTTTTTCTGCGCGAAATGTCTCAGCTTTTTTTATTATTAAATGTCTGAGTTTTGATGTGGCGGTTATTAAGCTTGCAATTGCATGGTTTATCTCAGTTGTAATTCTACCATCCGAATTAAATATCGAATAATTCAATTGCGCTTGAATGGATAAATTTAAATGACGCATCTCGTGGGATAAAATACCCAAAATGTATTCTTTTGTTGCTCTCATATTGTCGTCATTGACATTTTGAGAAGTTAAAGTGCTAAAATTCAAATGCTCTATTTTTGATGGCTTTTTATCATTGCTTAAACAAAATTGCTGTATAAATATATTCCACCAATGTTCCCTCTGTTTGTTTATTGCAGATATTTTATGGCAAATTTCTTGTGGCATATGTGTAAAAATTTCATGTGCATTATCTTGAAGCGCTGCGATTATTACTCTATATCTTGTAATTATGAAATAATCGTTATGGAAAAATGCAAACTTGCTTGCGGAATTTAGCAACTCTCTACTAAATGCATCCTTTTGGGTAAGTGCTAATATCTGATTAAGAAGATCAATATCATTGAGATTTAAATCAATATCCTTAATTAATAACATAGTACTAGCTTTTTCAGATATTGTAAACGCAGGCTTTTGAAATGCAGTGTTGATATGCGTAATACGTTTGTCTATATTGTAGTTATATAATGGTAAACAGCAATTAAAATTTTGCATCATACACATACCCCATTCTTGTTATGCTTTAGGTAAAGTTACACCACTTTGTTTCATATATTTGCCATCTCTATCTTTATATGACACTTCACATATTTCATCAGATTCAAAAAACAACACCTGTGCCACCCCTTCGTTTGCATATATTTTTGCGGGTAGTGGTGTGGTATTGCTAAATTCTAATGTCACATAACCCTCCCATTCTGGTTCAAATGGGGTGACATTTACTATAATACCACATCTGGCATATGTAGACTTGCCCAGACATATGGTTAATACATTTCTTGGGATGCGAAAATATTCAATAGTGCGCGCCAAAGCAAATGAATTGGGTGGTATTATGCAGTAGTCTGCGTTTACTTCTACAAAATTTTTTGGATCGAAATTTTTTGGATCCACGATAGTGCTATTAATATTGGTAAAAATTTTAAATTCATTAGCACAACGTATATCATATCCATAACTGGAGGTGCCGTAAGAGATAACTTTATGTCCATTAGATTCTTTAATTTGATTGGGTTCAAATGGTTCAATCATGCCGTTAGCATATGCCATTTTTTTTATCCATTTATCAGATTTTATCGCCATAACAATGTAATTCCTATAAAATTAGTCATTCAAATACTGCGAGTATCTATATTTCCGGCAATATCCAAATTAAATTTATGCATTATTTCAGATACTTCTATTGGGGTGAGCTCATAATACTGTCCACGTTTAAGCCTATTAGGCAATGCAATTGGACCAAATCTAGTGCGCATAAGCCTACTGACTATTAAATTAAAAAATTCAAACATTTTTCTAATTTCACGATTTTTGCCCTCAAGCAATACCACTTTATACCAATGATTCTTAATATCACTGTCTTGGGCGGTTAATTTCACAATATCTGCAAATTTTCCGATATAATCATCTATCTTAACACCAGTTTTTAATTGGTTGATTTGATCTTGTGTTAATTCATCGCCATATATTCGCACTGAGTACTCTCGCTCTACTTCATATTTTGGATGAGTAAAGTGTTGAGCAAGCTCTCCTGAGGTGGTAAAAATAAGCAATCCACAAGTATTAAAATCTAGCCTACCGATAGCGATGAAGCGTTTATTTTTAAGTAATGATATTTTTTCAAAAACAGTACTTCGTCCGAGTTTATCTTCACGAGTTACAAGCTCCCCTTGTGGTTTATGATAAATAATAATACGCGCCAGTCTATCCGCCCATTTAATTCTAATGGATTTATTGTGTATCTCAACTTTATCATCGTGGTTAATTTGTTGACCTAAAATTCCAACCTTACCATTTACAAACACCTCTTGTTTTTGAATAAGCTCTTCAACATGACGCCTAGAGCCAACTCCAGACATGCTAAGCGCTTTGGTAATTCTAACCGAATCATGAGTTTTATCTTGCACTCTTTCTTTTTGAATCTTTTGCCCAATAATTTGTTGCTTTTTATTTGGTGTGGATAACTTGTTTTTACTGGCTTTGAATGTTTTGCCC
>CANISK010000108.1 GCA_947470205.1 Neisseriaceae bacterium
ACTTTTTGATAACACAATATCGGCGGCTTTGATTATATCTCGTGTGGCGTTTTGAAGAAGTTGGTATCTAAATGAAGATTTTGTGTGAGAGGTATATTCCAAAAGCACGGTTTTGAATTTATTGTATACTGTATCTTTAGCGAAAGAAAATAAAAATAAAGCATTTGGGATTTGTTTTGCAACCAGCTTACATGTGTCTATGAAGATGGTTCCTAGGGAGTTTATTTCAGACATTGTACTACCAACTAGCACAGTAAAAATAACATCACCAGATACATTAATATTTAATTTTTCACGATAATATTTCGTATCTATATCCATTTCAATATCTAAGGCAAGTGGATTACCCACAAATTTAGCATTAATATTTTCTTTTTTGTATATTTCCTCTTCCATTGTAAAAATACAAAGCATGAGGTCAACAAATTTTTTTATTTTGTAAATTCGTTCGTATTTCCATGCCCAAATTGTTGGACTTATATAGTGGACTATTTTTATATTATGTTTTTTAAGTTTTTTTTCTACGTGAAAGTTGAAATCTGGCGCATCTACACCAATAAAAATATCTGGATGAAACTCAATGATATCTTTAGTGATTTTTCTGAATAATAAATATATTTTAGGAATTTGGAGCAACACATCCAAGCCATAACCTGCTACAGATAGAGTATCCATACTGTAGAGTGAGTGTAGCCCTTCTTTTTGCATATTAACGCCACCTATTCCGATAAACTGTATGTTATCTGAATAAATTGATTTGAGTGAACGCATGAGGTGAGATGCTAACATGTCTCCTGATGGTTCACCGGCAATAATTGCTATTTTTAAACTCATATTTTAAATTTATAAATCCTAAAGACGAAGAGTATACTCAAAGACGAAGGGTATATTTATCTGATTACGCCACGAGTAGACTCATTAAAAAATTTAACAAAAAGATCTAGCTCTGGCTGATATTTTGCTAAGTCTGTAATGAGATTTTTAGCATCTGCAAAGAATAAATCATTTCGATACAATATACGATAAGCATTTTTAATGTTATCTATTTGCTGTGTAGTAAAGCCTCTTCTTTTTAAACCTTCCGCGTTTATTCCCTTTGGTTCTGCACGATAACCAAATGCCATAACATAAGGTGGTACATCTTGTATTACACCAGTTATTGCTGCCATCATGGAATGCTCGCCTATGACACAAAATTGATGTACAGCAACAGCTCCACCTAAAATTACCCAGTCTTTGATGGTTACATGCCCTGCCAATGCAACATTATTTGCAATAATAATGTTATTGCCCACCAGACAATCATGGGCAATATGAACATATGCCATAATCCAATTATTATTACCGACTGTAGTTACTCCAACACCTTGAACAGTACCAATATTTAAAGTACAACCCTCTCTAATGGTGTTATTGTCTCCAATAACAAGACGGGTTGGTTCGTTATTGTACTTTTTATCTTGTGGTGCCTCACCTAAAGATGCAAATTGATAAATTGTATTATTTTGTCCAATTGTTGTGTGTCCACTAATAGATGCATGATGCATTATTTGGGTGTTTTCACCGATTTCTACGTTAGCACCTATAATTGCATATGCACCCACAGATACCCCATCATGCAATATTGCATTTTTATCTACAATAGCAGTTGGATGAATATTTTTAGTCATTTAAAACTCCTTTTTGCAACAGTGATTTCAGCAACAGCAACTATGTTTTTGTCCACTGTTGCTATTGCTGAATAAATTCCAACTCCACGAATTACTTTTAGCATTGTAACATCTAAAATCATTGCATCACCCGGGATAACTTGACGTTTGAATTTGGCTTTATTGATAGCCGCAAAAAAATATAATTCATTGTCTTGTTTCAAACCATGAGAAAGCACCGATAAAACACCAGCAGCTTGTGCCATAGCTTCAATAATAAGAACTCCAGGCATTACTGGATGATCTTGAAAATGCCCTGCAAAGAAATGCTCATTTATTGTGACATTTTTTAATACTTGAACATTTTTGCATGGCGTCACATCTAATACTCTGTCAATTAGTAAGAATGGGTACCTATGTGGCATATATTTCATAATATCTGCGATATTAATTGGTAGGGATATTTTTTCTTCCATATTACTTTGATTAACCTTTATTTATATATACTCGAAGTCATTTGAAATCTGGGCGTTGTTAAATGACTTCGAGTATAGTTACTAGGAGTTGGTTTTTGGTTTTACCATATTTTCCAGTGTTTTTAGTCGTTTATATATACTATCCAAATTACGTACATGTACCGCATTTTTTGCCCATTCTTTTAGTGTGGAGAATGGATATACTGAGAAATATAAATCAGGTTTAGTGATTGACTTGGTTACTCCAGTATGTCCGCCAATCACTGTGTTATCTGCAATTGTAATATGTCCTGTAATGGCACATCCACCACCAAGTTGACAGTATTTACCTATAGTAGTACTCCCTGCAATTCCGACACATGCCGCAATTCCAGTATGTGCCCCAATTTTAACATTATGTGCAATTTGAACTAAGTTATCAATCACCACTCCGTCTTCAATAATGGTCGGGGTGAATGTGCCACAGTCTATTGTAGTATTTGCACCAATATTTACGTTGTTACCAATAACAACGCCACCAATTTGAGGTATATCACTCCATTCTTTTTTATTGTCTCGTGCGTTACCAAAGCCATCTGACCCTATAACAACACCACTATGTAAAATACAATTATCCCCAATTTTAACATTATCGTATATGGTCACGTTAGGGTAAATTATCACATTTTCACCAATTGTTACATTGTCTCCGATTATCACATGAGAATATATTTGACAATTGTTTTTAATAGTAACATTCTCCCCAATTACCACATAATGAGAAATATGAGGGCTATCCGCAATTGTTGATGAATCTGAAATAACTGCGGTTTTACTTATTCCAACTGGTAATTTTTTTCTCACATGAAATAACTGACTAATTTGACTGAAATACCAATATGGGTTATCGGTGATAATTTTTGGGATATCAATATTTTCGCTGTTTTCTACTGATACTATTATCGCACTAGCATTTGTGTTTTCTAATTGTTTTTTATATTTTGCATCCACCAAAAAGGTTATTTCATTAGATTTTACCATTTCAATAGGTGCAATATCGGATATCAATATATCCTCACCGACTAATTCACCGCCAAAACGTTTAACTAAATCTGATAAATAAATTTTATTCATTGTTTATTTAACCTCTTTTGGATGTTGCCGCTGTGGTTATAGGTTGCAATGTTTGAGTATCAATTGATTTTTTGATTGCATCATTCAACTCTTTTACCAAAGAATTGCTATCTATAGTTTCCATTTTACTAATAACTTGGTCAGTTAGATCATACTTAGCTTTTGCGTATACTAATTGATTTGAGGTTAATACCAAGTCATACTGACCAATATCACTAATGTTTTTTAAAATTCCATTAACACGTGTGAGTAAAATAGCCGATGCGTAGTCTTGGGATCTTTGTGTTAATTGTTGATATGCGGATACTTTTTGCTGGAATAACATCTGGTTTGGTTGAAAATCTTTCAAAAGTACAGATAATTTATTTTTGTCCGTTGTGGATAATTTATCCGGGCTATCAACCTTTTTTTCTATATCTTGGATTTGATTTTTTTGTTGGACTAGTTTATCATTCATGATTTTTAAATTTTTTTGCTCTGGGTCAAATTGAATTTTTAGCGCATCTTGTAATGCTTTTGCTTGTTTGGTTGTGGTGAATATTTTGGCAACATCGACATAGCCAAATTTAAATTCGTTGGCAAATGTAAAACCATACATGAATAATAATGCAGTTAAAAATAATATTTTTTTCATAATAAAAAGTTTCCTAAAAAATCATTAAAATGAAGTACCTAACATAAATTGAAATGGCTGTGTAATGTCATTGGGTTGGCTAAACAACGGAAAACCATACGAGAACTTCATAGGCCCCAATGGTGAAAACCACGTCATACTAAGTCCATAACTTGCGCGATATTCTTGAGATGGAGTGACTAAAAAGTTATCCCCACCCCATAATGTACCCATATCAAAAAATACACTAAGCCTCACTGTATGGTTATCTTTAAAGCCTGGCATGGGGAATAAAATATCGTTAGTAAATGTAATTTCACGAGTACCGCCAAGAGATGAACCATCTGTATCTTTAGGGCCCATGGTATTCATATAATATCCTCTTACAGAGTTAATACCCCCCATGTAATAATTTTGATAAAATGGTACCTGACCATCCCCATATGAGTTAATAAAACCCAACATTCCGCCAGTTTTCCATGCAAGGTCTTCACTCAATGGAAAATACCAGGAGTTACTTGAGGTAAATCTATAGTATTGTGGGCCTATTTCCGGTACTGTTGCATCAAATGTTTGGCTAAATATTGCACCGGTAGTTGGCCATAGAAAACTATCTGTAGTGTTTCTTACCCAACCAATAGAACCTGGTAAATCCACCACCGCGGACCCATATTGCTCATTGAATTGGGCAAATCTTGACGGCACATCGTTACCAATCAGGCTGATTTGGACCTGTTCTGCACCAACCCCAAAATTAATTTTATCTAATTCAGACACTGGAACCGAAGTTCTAGTTTTAAAACTCAATGTTTGCGTGGAATATGGACTACCTGAAGTCAAATTATATGGCATGTATTTATTAAATGATACATCATAGCCAAGACTGGTGCCATTTGATCTGAAGTATGGGTCATTAAATGACACCCCCACTCCTTGACTAATCGAACTAGTGGATGCATTCACTGCCAAAGATTTACCAGAACCAAATAAATTAGACTGAGATATGCCGGCACTTAATAATACACCCTGCCCTTGGGCATATCCCACACTTCCTTGAATAGTGCCAGTATTTTTTTCTTTTACTTTTACGTTTACGTCAATGTGATTATTAGATCCCGGTACCGCTTCGGTGTTTATTTCAGTGTTATCAAAAAAACCCAGTAAATTTATTCTATCTTTTGAGCGTTTTATTTTGGCAGTGTTGTATAGCCCACCTTCACTTTGTCTGATTTCACGACGAATGACCACATCTTTTGTTTTGTCATTCCCTGTAATGTTAATATTTCTCACATACACCTTTGCCCCTAAATCTATAAACAATATGTATGATACTTGATTATTTATATCATCTATAGTGGGAATTGGGTTTATGTTAACAAATGCATACCCATATTCTCCAATTTTAGTTTTTAATTTTTCTATGTTCTGATTTAGTTTTTGTTGATTTAATATTTCGTCTGGTTTTAATGTGACTAAGCTTTCCAATTCGGCTTTTGGCACATTTTTAATATCTCCACCCAATGTAATAGATTTTAATTTGTATTGGGAATTTTCTGATAAATTTATCATTATATACACAGATTTTTTATCTGGAGATAGTTGGACTTGAATGGATGATATTTTAAAATTTATATATCCATGATCCAAATAATAAGCTTTTATGTTATCTATATCCCCTAGTAGTTTATCATTTGAGTATTGATTATCTTTATACCAAAAGCTTAACCAGTTACCAG
>CANISK010000109.1 GCA_947470205.1 Neisseriaceae bacterium
AGATACAATAACCGGTCTTGGTTTTGAGCTTGTAGATATTGAGATTAGTCCTGCACGGATAATTACCGTATATATAGACAAACCAAATGGTATTACAATAGAAAATTGTGAAGAAGTTTCAAAACATCTGAGTAAACTATTCTTGGTGGAAGAAATAACCTACAATAGGCTTGAGGTATCGTCTCCAGGTCTTGACAGACCACTTAAAAAATTGGCAGATTTTACAAAATCTATTGGTTGCACAGTAAAAATAAAAACTAAAGAATTGATAGACAATGTAAAGGTATTTATAGGTACAATTCAAGATGTTAATGGTGATGACATTACTTTAAAATTAGAGAACGAAACCAACATGGTGTTTAATTTCAATAATATTTACAAAGCTAGGTTAATTTTTGAGTTAAAGAAAAACACCAAAATTAAAAAGAAATAATTTATTTAAAAGGTTGACATAAATGAGTAAAGAAGTCTTATTACTGGTTGATGTACTAGCTAAAGAGAAAAATTTAGATAAAGAGATTGTATTTGAAGCATTAGAACAGTCGTTGGCAGTAGCAACCAAAAAAAGTTTTGACAACGAATTTCCAGAAATTGATGTAATGATTGATAGAAATACTGGAAAATATAAAACCATTCGCAAATGGACAGTAACTACAGATGTTGACTTTTATGATGATGATAAAGAGTTATCTTTATCAGATATAACAGAAAATAAAGAAAAATATGGTGATGCATTAGTTGGGGATACCATAGAAGAAGAGATTGATAATATTGACCTAGGAAGAGTTTCTGCGCAAACTGCAAGAAATATGATAGCGCAAAGAATAAAAGATGCAGAACGTGAGCAGGTGCTGCAGGAATACTTATCTCGTAATAAAGGGATAATAATAGGTAAAGTGAAAAGATTTGAGCGTGGTAACATGATTGTAGATTGCGGTAAAATAGAGGCTATTGTTCTGAAAAACCAGCTCATACCACGTGAAGTATTAAAACCAGGTGATCAGGTAAAGGGGTATATTGATAAAAGAAATCCAATAACTAAATCTGGCAGGGTTTTAATTAGCAGAGTAAATAATGAATTTTTAGCTAAATTATTTGAAAGTAATGTACCGGAAATTGCATCTGGTAGGGTGGAGATTGTTGGAATAGCAAGAGATCCAGGGTTTCGCGCCAAAGTATCAGTATTCACTATGGACCCTAGAATTGATGCCAAAAGTGCATGTATTGGGTTCCGCAATCAACGAATAGATAGTATTACAAAAGAGTTATCTGGAGAAAAGATTGATATCATTGATTATAATGCAGATGTGGCTCAGTACACCATAAATGCACTATCTCCTGCTGAAATTAGTGGCATTGTGGTTGATGAAGAGAAGAAAATCATTGAAGTAACGATTGAAGATAGTAAACTAGGTAGTGCAATCGGAACAGATGGTATAAATGTAAAACTTGCAAGTAAATTAGTGGGTATGACAATTAACTTATATGGTATTCTAGAGGCCAAAACCAAACATATTGATGAAAGACTTCAGTTAATAGATAAATTTGCAAATATGTTAGAGCTAGACTCTGAAATAGGTGAGTTGCTAGTGGATAATGGATTTACTACACTCGAAGAAATTGCCTATGTTGATATTAAAGAATTAACTAATATTTCAGATTTTGATGAAGATATAGCCCATGAATTACAAGAACGCGCACGAAATAAATTACTTTCTAAAATGCTTTCTCATAAAGATGAAATGGATAAACTATCATCAGAGCTTACCAGTATCGTCAAATTTTCCAATGATATTTTATTGCAATTGGTGGAGGCAGGAATTAAAGACATCAATGATTTTGCAGATTTATCTGGAGATGAATTGATGGAACTAATCACAATTGATCTAGATACTGCAAATAAATTAATTCTGAAAGCTCGTGAAGTTTCAGGATATTTTAATGAATAGGTGAGGCATGACTACAAAAATTAAAGATTTTGCATATGAGTTAAGTATTACCATAACAGAACTTATAGAGAAATTTACACAATCTGGTATCTCAAAAAATATCAATGATAACGTAGATGACGATGACAAAAATAAACTCATGGCTTTTTTGAATGAATTTGAAACAAAAAAACCTAAAAAATTATCTTTGAAAAAGAATAAAACTGCGGATAATATCCAAAGCGACAATGAAGATGATGGGAAAAAATTAGATCAAGATAATATTATTGTAGAAAATAAATCTAACTTAATAACCGAATCTAATAAAGTGAAGATTGAGGTTAAGCGTAAAAAAACTCTTGTGCGTGTGGAAAATTTAGAACTTTTAAATCATCAAAATATATCGGATAATGCATCAATAACCAAAAACGCACAATCACTCATCACAGGTGTTAATAATGTTGAGAACAAACCAAAAGATGATAATATCGACGCTTCTGATAAAAACAATGATCAGACATCAGAATCTCAAATTCATCAAGAACAAAAAGATATAGAAAATAAAAATAATCAAACGAATGATAAAGTAAAAGTAAAATTTGATGCTGGTTCTGATGAAGAGGCAAAAAAAGCTATTAAATTGCCAAAAGTAGCTAAAAAAACTAATAAAATGAAAGTAATTGGTAAAACAGACTCAAGTTTAGATGATTACGATGACAGCGAAGAGGTGGATAGCATACTACCAGTTGAAGATAAAATAGAGAACACAATAGAGAACACAATAGAGAACACAATCGAGAAAACAATAGAGAAAACAATAGAGAAAGCAGTAGCGCCACAAAAAGCGGTGATAGCAAAACCTATAATAACCAAACCAAAATCTATACAAACACCAAAAGTGCAACAATTTAAAAAACCAACCAAACCCCAAAAGTTAGAAATTGTATTACCAGAATTAATTACTGTGAGCGAACTTGCCCATAAAATGTCAGTTAAATCTGGTGAAGTGATTAAACAATTAATGAAAATGGGTACAATCGCGACAATCAATCAATCAATAGATCAAGATACTGCAATTTTGTTGGCAGAGGAAATGGGTCATAAAGCTGTCACCACGTCAAACACTCCAGAAAGTTTTCTAGATAATACTGTGGGTGTGGATACAAAGCTAGAATTATTCAATCGAGCTCCCATTGTAACAGTTATGGGGCATGTTGATCATGGTAAAACGTCACTTTTAGACTACATTAGAAAAACAAAAGTAGTAAATAAGGAGGCAGGCGGTATAACACAACACATTGGTGCCTACCATGTGGATACTGGACATGGTGTTATTACATTTTTAGATACTCCAGGTCATGAAGCATTTACTCAACTGCGTGCACGAGGGGCCAAACTTACCGATATAGTTATTTTAGTGGTGGCTGCAGATGACGGAGTTATGCCTCAGACAATTGAGGCAATCCATCATGCAAAAGCAGCCAATGTGCCAATTGTGGTTGCAGTAAATAAGATGGACAAACCTGGTGCAAATCCTGATAAAGTAAAACAGGAATTGAGCAATCATGCGGTTATTTCTGAAGAATGGGGTGGAGATGTAATTTGTGTACCAGTTTCTGCATTAAAAGGGGATGGTATGGACAATCTTCTTGATGCGGTGCTGTTACAGGCGGAACTGCTCGAATTAAAAGCTCCAATCGACGCCTTAGCCAAAGGTGTTGTAATTGAGTCTCGTCTTGATAAAGGACGTGGAGCAGTTGTAACTGTTCTTGTGCAAAGCGGAACACTTAAAAAAGGTGATATGATTTTAGCGGGTACCACATACGGTAAAGTGCGTGCAATGCAAAATGAAGCTGGACAAAATGTTTTAAATGCAGGCCCATCAATACCAGTGGAAATAATTGGTTTTTCAGATGTGCCATCTGCGGGAGATGACATCATTGTGGTTCTTGATGAGAAAAAAGCTCGTGAAATCGCCAATTTTAGATTAGGCAAAAAACGTCAAGAAAAGCTATCTAAGCAACAATCAGCCAAATTAGAAAATATTTTTGCTGATATAAACGCAGGAGAAGTAAAAAATTTACCTATTATCATTAAATCAGATGCACAAGGGTCTTTTGAGGCAATTGCAGGTTCTTTAGAAAAACTGTCTACTGCGGAAATAAAAATTCAAATCATTCATTCAGCAATTGGTGGCATTACAGAATCTGATATCAATTTAGCTCTTGCATCAAATGCGCTTGTGATTGGTTTTAATACCAGAGCAGACGGGAATGCTAAAAAGTTAGCTGATAGCAATAATATAGAAATCCGTTATTATAATATCATCTATGAAATTATAGATGATGTGAAAGCTGCAATGTCTGGTATGCTATCCCCTGAAAAACGTGAAAATATACTAGGTAACGCAACCGTGCGTCAATTATTTAGCTTTGGCAAATTAAGTATTGCAGGGTGCATGGTAACAGATGGAATGATAAAGCGAAATTCATCAGTAAGGCTTATTCGTAGTGGCTTAGTCATTCATAATGGTAGCCTCAGTGCTCTAAAACGCTTTAAGGATGATGTGAAAGAAGTAAAAACTGGTTATGAATGTGGTATATCGTTAGCTGACTTTAATGATATTAAAGAGGGTGATGTATTTGAAGCGTATGAAATAACAGAGATAGATAGAGTTATCTAATGAGAAAATATACCAATAACAGAGCTCTTAGAATAGCAGATCAGATTCATAAGGATGTGATGAATATTCTAAGAACAAAGGTAAAACACCCGAAAATAAAGTGGGTGACCGTCAATGATGTAGAGGTGGATAAAGAATTTGCCTATGCAAAAATTTATTGGAGTGTACTAGACGATAAAGAAATTCCATCGGTGGCTAAAGCGCTAAATTCCGCCAATGTATTCATAAGAACTGAGTTGTCTAAGGGGTTCAAAACCTATACCATTCCCCAGCTTAAATTTATTTATGACGATGCTTTACAAAGGGGTCTTAAGGTACTAACTGCAATTGATAGTGTATGTGATACTAAAAATGATACTGAAGGTGATGGCAAAAATAATGGTGAAGTTTATAACGATGATGAATAATTCCGATTATAAATGTATTTTGTTAGAGACACCATAGTTACATGAGCAAAGAAAACATTAATGATGGTATTATTGTTAAATAAACCATCTGGCATATCCAGTAACAACGTCCCACAAAAAGTAAAACATATATTTAAGGCAAAAAAGCAAGACATACAGGCAAAAGAGATCCATTAGCATCTGGTTTGTTGTCAATTTATTTTGGAGAAGTAACAAAATTTGCATCATATTTATTGGGTGCCAATAAAACATATGTTGCAAATATTAAGCTTGGCATTATAACTACCACTTATGATAGTGATGGTGATATTGTATCATCTTCTAATATGAAATCAATAAAACAATATCTTAGCACCATAGATTCATTTATAGGCAAACAATCCCAAATCCCACCGATATATTCACAGCATTAAAATTGCATGGAAAAAGATTGTATGAATACGCAAGAGCATGGGTTGAAGTGGGTGTTAAATCTCGTGAAATAGAAATTTATAATATTGAAATATTAAATATATGCAATCAATCAAATTCTAT
>CANISK010000110.1 GCA_947470205.1 Neisseriaceae bacterium
ATGGATGTATGGGGCAAAAAATGAGCAATGACCCAACAATATCACTTGAAAGTGCAGTTCAATGTGATAATCAAACTGGTCAAGTGTGCATACCAAATTGCACCAATATGCAAGATGGAAGATATTGTTTGATAAGCTTATCTTTCAATAAGGGTGACCATGATTTCCCTCCGCTAGATGCAAATCCAGACCCATACCTTGTACCAATAGAAATGGGCAAAGTTTTAAATCCAAAAGACCGATGGGATGTATCTTTATATGAACAAACCATCTATCAATGCAGTGATACAATTGCAAAATCTGGACGTAACACCACTAATTCATGCGTTGTAAAATTTCAATATTTTGCATCAGATAAACCATTCACTCAAAACATACAGTTTAGTATAAGTGGTATACAGGCACAATTAATCACTGTAACGGGTGTACATAAAAATTAAAATATTTTTATGCAGATATGATGACTTTTTCTGGAGCTATATTCGATGAAACGTATACTTCTATTGGCATCAATCGGTTTATTTTTTACTGGATGCATGGGTGACAAAACTAGCAATGACCCAACAATCTCACTTGAAAGTGCAGTCCAGTGCGATGATCAAATTGGCAAAACTTGTACGCCAAATTGCACCAATATGCAAGATGGAAAATATTGCTTAGTCACGTTATCCTTTAATAAAGGAGATAATGAAAGTCCACCCTTGGGATCAAACGTAAAATATCCACCAGTTGAAATGGGTGGAGACCCATCTTGGCGCACTATTTCTTTATATGAAAAAACTATTTATAATTGTGATGACACAATCAAACAGTCTGGACGTAACAGTGTCAACTCATGCATTTTAAAATTTCAATATTTTGCATCAAATAAACCATTTACCCAAACCATACAATTAGACCTAAGTGGCATACAAGCAAGACCATTCGTTGTAGGTGGCATACCTAAGCAATAAATTAATAATCACACAACTCATTATTTATTCTATATGTCACATAAAACATCTCTACGTTATGTAGGCGTAAATAATCCACATTGTTTGGAATATTCGTTCCAATGATTGATGTAGCCATGTCTCGATGAATTGGTTGTATCTCATGCACATGATTAATAAAAGATTTTCTAGAATGCCCAACCAATATCTCACACGGCAATATCTTAAATTTATCCAAATTTTTTAATATATACCAAGACTGAGGTGCATTTACACCGAAGCCTATGCCAACGTCTAAGACAATATTTTCAAGCGGTATATTATGTTTATCAAACTGTAGAAGTTTATTTTGCATCCAAGATAAAATAAACTCTACTGGATTTGTCTCAAGTGGAATATGGACTTGTGGATTTGCAGGTATGGTCATGCTATGCATTGCAACATATTTGCGAGCGCTGTTGGTTAAAATTTTAATTAGATCATTGTCTACATTGCCAGATACATCATTAATAATATCAATATCTTTATCTAATAACCATTTTACTGTTTCATTGTGGTAGGTATCAATACTCAATAATACCTTATATTTGGTTTTAATCTCAATTGCGGTGTCTATTATCAGACTTAATCGCTTTATTTCTTCTGAAGAATGCATTGGTTGTGATTGTGGATTGGTTGATTCAACACCAATATCAATTATCTGAGCTCCATGGTTAATGTGTGTTATCATTTGCTCAAAGAATTTATCTACATCCACATAAACTCCACCATCTGAAAATGAGTCTTGAGTGTAATTCATAATCGCAAAAACATCCACTAAAGGCAAAAATGTGCGATATATTTTAGTATTATTTATAATATGCATTCTACCCTGAGGGGATAATTGAGAGTGAGATTCAAATTCAATAAATTTCACATCGTTATTAATTTCACCACTCCCCCATCGATACAGATAATCTTCTGTTATGCTGCGCATAGTATCACAAGATATAATATTTATATTAGTATTCGTCAACAATACAATATACATATCATTGCCTATCATATACACTGAGGAATATTTGAGATTATGATGTGATCTTAATAATTGTCTAATGTACGACTTGGAATTAAATTTGATTAATTTGTAATTATTGAGTGTGTTTATAATAACTCACCTCTTTAATGATATTACTAGTGGCATTTGAGTGAGTTAATTTTTCATACAATTGACCGACTGTTTGCTTTAATACGGGGTGAACCCAATCACGTGCTATATCACAAAGTGGCATTAAAACAAAGTCTCTGTCAAGCATCATTTGATGCGGAATACGAATAAAATGATGTGAGTACTGCCAATCTTCATAGAAAATGATGTCAATATCTATAATACGTGGTCCATTTATCACAACTTCATTCTTGCCCATTAATTTTTCTATATACTTTATTTTACTAATTAGTTTATCTGGTGCCAATGAAGTTTTCCCAATAATTGCGGTATTAATAAAATCATGTTGTTTAATATCACTCACAGGAATGGTCTGATAAAATTTTGCAATTTCAACATTTGTAATAAAATCGCTAAGTAACTCAATTGCGGTAATAATCTGCTGTTGTGGTAAAAATGGATGGTTAGAACCAAGAGCTAGGGCAATGTTAAATTGTCTATCTAAATGATGGCTCACTACAATATCACACGCGTTATTTATAGATGCAAGTGGTTTTGAGAATTCAACCAATACTGATTTGATTAACCCAAAACTATTTAAGATTGCCTGTGCAATAAATTGCGCTAAGCTCTCCAATAACTGATACTGATACAACGACACTTGTTTTCTAATAAATATGACTAATTCATCATAATCCACTGTGTTTGATAGCTCATCAAATTTATACCAATTGTTATCATAAAGATCGCATGCTACATTTATAATTAATGGTTGATATGCAGTTTGTTCAAAATCATAGCACCCAACTATCACATCTTCCCTGAGGTTATTAATTATTATTTTCATTAAATATTTTCATTGCAAATTGTATTATGTTATAATCCCACACTGCACAATAGCGCATTGATGTGATTGAAATTATGAGTACTATTATTCTTAGTACATGATACATTTATTATACATATATAATAAATCATTTATTCACAATGAGTTGAATATAATTTAAATATAATGAAATATGGATTATGCACCAATGATTATATTACACAATTACGTAAGATTGCTTATAATATATCTTCTGATAGAATCTAATCCATAAATTCACAATACAACAATGCGAGGTTAAGTTTGAAAGGCGTTACATGAATGATAATATCATCACTTATTCATCACAAGATATTCCATCTAGTTTATTTAAAGCAATTGTAGTGCCAAGACCAATTGGATGGGTGAGCTCAAAAAATGAACAAGGAATACAGAATTTGGCACCATTTAGTTATTTTAATGTGGTGGGTGATGACCCATTTACTATTATGCTATCATTCACAAGAAAACATTTAGATAGTGCTCATAAAGATACCTTGGTTAATATTGAAACCACTAAATATTTTGTAATCAATATGGTGACTTTTGATTTATATCATCAAATGAATTCAACTGCAACAAGTATACCCAATACGGAAAGTGAATTTAGCAAATTTAATATCCCATATACTATGTCTACACACGGTGATGTACAAATGGTTGCAAATTCTCCCATTCATTTGGAATGCACTTATTTTAGATCTGTAGACCTACCAAGTTATGATGCAACAATAACTAATCGAATGGTGTTGGGGGTGGTAAATATGGTACACATTAATAAACATATTTTGGATGTAAATGGAAACCTCGACTATAGAAAATGTCCATTAATTGCAAGAGTGGGTTATGGGGATTATCTCACACTACACCCGGATAATTTTTTTCATAGTAAAAAACCGTAAACATAGATTTTAAAAAATTCTCACAGAAGAGGGGTTATTTATAAAGCTAGCAATTTTTAAACATACGGTTATTAATTATTATTTTCATTAAATATTTTCATTGCAAATTGCAAATCATCCCATGTATCTTTTTTTGCAGATATATTACGTAGTAAATATGTGGGGTGGAACGTTGGAATAACTGGTATATTGTTATATTCAAAAATGTTACCGCGAAGTTTATTCATCGGTTCGTTTTTATTAGTCAGAGTTTTAATCGCAAGCCAACCGAGTGTTATTATCAGCTTTGGTTTTACTAGCTGAATTTGTTTATGTAAATAATCACAACATGATTCAATTTGTGATTGTGTGGGGTTGTTGTTCATATAAGTACTGCACTTCACCAGATTACAAATATATGCGTTAGTTTTAATGTCAATATTCATCGCACTAATCATATTATTTAATATCTCCCCTCCCGTACCACTAAATGGCATCCCAGTTTTATCATCCGCTAATTCTGGGATATCACCAATAAACATCCAATCTGCATTTTCATGACCACGATATATTACACGATTTCGATTATTTTTGGATAGCTCGCATTTTGTGCATTGAGTAATTTCTGTTATTAATTCTTTAAAGTTTATGGGTGTTATACTGTGCTTTAAAGGTTTTGGTGCAATTGGGATAATAGATGGTTGGGTAATATCAGGGGTGTGATCTTTCGGGCTATTTTTTAAGTTTGCAATAGATGTTATTTGATTTTCTTGAATGGTTGTGTGTGGTGTTATTATTGCATTTATTTGTGGAGCTGGTCTTGTATATTGTGCAATACTAGATTTGTCTTCCAAGTTATTATCAGCCACAAAAGATGGATTTAATTGTTTTAACTTTACAATATCCACCTCCCATAATTGATTATAGAGAAGCTTACAAGATGAATTTGGGTTTTTATACATAATTTATTTTATATTGTTAAAGTCATGATATATGCATCACACCGAACACCGTTTATTAAGTAGTAATTTTTACGTGTACTCATGATAACAAAGTTTAATTTAGTGTAAAGTTTGATTGCTGGTATGTTATTACATGCAACTTCTAAAAAAATCTTATTTATTTTAAACTCGTGGGCAATGTCACTAATAATAAACCCCAATGAATAATACCCTATTCCTTTTTGTTTATATTCATTGACTATGTAAAATTGTAAAATTTCCATTTCATCAAAAACAATAGACCACACAACACACCCAATAATTTTATCAGATATTGAGTGGTCTACTATAGTATATATTTTATGATGAGGATTTTTGTAGCTTGCAGAATATTGATTAAAATTCCATGGGGTGAGACTAGATAATGTGTCTAATTTGGCAACAGTATCTATCTCATCTTCTTTTATTGGAGCCATACATGGCAAAATCAACTGATTTGTTTTTTGCATATTAAAACCCTTTTTATACATTATTTTAAAACATATTTATAGAGAATTTACATAATTTATGTTACAGTAGCTTTCGGATGTTAACACACTGTCCACAAAATTTGTGAATAATCAAAACAATATGAATAATAGACTTCTTGCATAACCTCATAAAATGCTAATTCGACATAAGAAATCAATAAATGTTGTCATTCCCTAAGTCGTCGGGAATCCAGTTTTACAACACCCAACATTCATTTTAAAAGGTGACTATCTACATTGAATGGATTCCCGC
>CANISK010000111.1 GCA_947470205.1 Neisseriaceae bacterium
ACTACTCCAAAAACAATTGATGAATACAAAGGCAATATTACAAATTTAATTGAAATTGTTAATAATAATGTAATGTGGCAATACCCAGCCCTCATGGTGTTAGATAACTACATCCAACCTGGTTCTCCACAAATTAACGAGGTGTTGTCAATATCAGATCAGTTAAAATATATAGACATGTTGGCGAATGAATTACCATACCCTGGAGCCATATTTAAACAAATAATCATTCACAAATTAACAGGAGACGAAAATGGTTCAATATATTACGCAAATTTACTCGCACACGGTTACCCATACTTTAAAGAACAATTTGCGACACAATTAGAGCAATCTTCATTAGGTTTTGAGATTGAGGTTAAAATAATTCGTGATTTTAAATACGAAGACAAATCAATATTCACTAATAAAATATTTACAAGAAAGGTCAATTAAATATGGAGACAGATATTATGGATCATGGTATATACATGAATAACCTAGTGCCAATCGTTATAGAACAAAGTGCAAAAGGGGAGCGTTCGTTTGACATATATTCACGCCTTCTTCGTGAGCGAATAATATTTCTAGTCGGAGAAGTAAACGATCAAACTGCAAATTTGGTAGTGGCGCAGTTGTTATTCTTGGAAGCTGAAAATCCAGATAAAGATATTGCATTTTATATCAATTCACCTGGTGGGTCTGTGACTGCAGGTATGTCTATTTATGACACCATGAATTATATTAAATGTGACGTAAGTACCACATGCATTGGTCAGGCATGTAGCATGGGGTCTTTTTTGTTAGCTGCCGGAGAAAAAGGTAAACGTTTTGCATTGCCAAATTCTAGAATTATGATACACCAACCACTAGGTGGCTTTAGAGGGCAAGCATCAGATATTGAAATACATGCCAAAAATATCCTATTTATGAAAAAGAAACTAAATGAATTACTTTCATTTCATACGGGTAGATCAATAAAAGAAATTGAAAAAGATACCGATAGGGACAACTTCATGACATCCAGTGAGGCTTTAAAATATGGTCTGATTGATGAAATACAAGTCACAAGAACTGCAACACAGAAAGAGGGGGAATAACCATGTTAAATAAACATTGTTCATTTTGTGGTAAAAGCGAAAAACAAGTTTTGCATTTGGTGGCGGGAAATCATAACGATAGTTATATTTGCAATGAATGTGTATCTGCTTGTTTATTGGTGATGAAAGATGCTGACACTGGGGATGCGCCTGATACACTTGAGACAGAAAAAGCAATTCCCACCCCAAAAGAAATTAAGGGTGAATTAGACCAATACGTGATAGGACAAGAATATGCTAAAAAAATTCTCGCAGTTTCAGTTTATAATCACTACAAAAGAATTTACGATAACACCAATGACGACATAGAATTAAATAAAAGCAATATCCTATTAATTGGGCCAACTGGCTCAGGTAAAACACTTTTAGCCCAAACTCTATCACGTTTTTTAAATGTTCCATTTGCAATTGCAGATGCAACCACACTAACAGAGGCAGGCTATGTGGGTGATGATGTTGAAAATGTGTTGGTGCGGTTACTACAAAACTGTAATTTTGATGTTAAAAAAGCCCAGCGGGGGATTATTTATATTGATGAAATAGATAAGATAGCTCGTAAATCTGAAAATCCATCCATCACCCGTGATGTGTCTGGAGAGGGAGTGCAACAGGCGTTGTTAAAATTAGTTGAAGGTACGGTTGCTAATGTACCACCACAAGGTGGACGCAAACATCCGGGGCGTGAAATGATACAATTAGACACGAGCAACATTCTATTTATATGTGGTGGAGCGTTTGACGGCTTGGAAAAGATCGTTCAAATGCGCACACAGAAAACTGGTATTGGTTTTAGAGCGGAAGTGGTATCTAAAGACAAAGCGGCTGAAAAAAATAAATATTTGAAAGATGTAGAGCCATATGATTTATTAAAATTTGGTCTTATTCCAGAATTCATTGGGCGTCTTCCAATTCACGCCATCTTAGAAGAATTAGATGAAGCGAGTTTAATTCAAATTCTCACAATTCCCAAAAATGCACTTATTAAGCAATATGAAAAATTATTTCGTATGCAAAATGTGGAGCTTACATTTGATGTGGATGCGATATCTGAAATCGCTAAAAAGGCTTTAGCCCGTAAAACTGGAGCACGTGGACTTCGTTCTATTTTAGAACATTTACTATTAGACATTATGTATGAAGTACCCTCAATGGCTAACCTACACACTGTAGAAATCAATAAAGACGTAGTAAATAAAATAGCAGAACCAATTCTAAAGTTTAACCAAGGGGACACTAAACAATGTCTATAAAGATCGATGTTAAGACTGCAAAAATAGGATTTTGGCATTTTCCACGGATTTTTCATTATTTAGTGTTAATGGAATTTTGCGAACGTTTTGCTTTTTATGGTGTGCAGTCTATTGCAATACTATATTTTATAGAGAAATATAGTTTATCTGAGGCAAACGCGAGTAGCATATTTTCATCATTTTCTGCTCTTTGTTATGCATTGCTTGTAATAGGTGGTACCATTGGTGATAAACTAATTGGCATTAGCAGAGCTTATCTTATTGGTATATGCTTATTTGTGATAGGGTATGGTTTACTTGGTATGGCAAATACGGCAAATATGCTTTATTATGCGATGGGTATTATTATATGTGGCAATATGTTTTTTAAGACCAATGCCAATAACTACATAAGTAGATGTTTAGAAAACAATGACCCACGGCTCGATTCCGCCTATACATATTTTTATATGTTTATTAATATTGGCAGTTGCTTAAGTTTTGCAATTGTACCTTTTGTGGCAAAGTCTTTTGGTTATAGTATTGGGCTTTATCTTTCTTGCATTGCAATGTGTGTGAGTTTATTGTTGTATATAATATTTAAAAATAAATTTGATAGCGTGGATAACCAAATTGGTAAATCTGGTAAAAATAAATTAAAACTTTCTCTTTTATGTTTTTTTGGTACATTATGCGTATCATACCCCATCAGTCTCATTTTGGCAGACTCCGAGTTAAGTTTATTATTACTTGTGGGTGCCGCTGTTTTATTTACCATTATTTATTTTCTTGTTGCATTTAGATTGCCTCGCCATGAATTAAGAGGTATGTTAATTGCATTTATTCTACTTCTTCAGGCGATATTATTTTGGGTGTTGTGCATGCAAACATCCACGAGTTTTGTATTATTTGCAAGACATAATATAGATTTAACCATATTTGGTTTTACCATCCCCGTAGGTAGTACTCAAATTTTTAACTCAATACACGTAATAGCATTTTCGCCAATTCTTGCCAATCTGTACATACTATTAGAAAAAAAAGGTATCCATTTAAACATACCATATAAATTCACCGCAGGCATATTTATCACGGGCTGTTGCTTTTTATTGTTAGGTTTCAGTTCTACTTTTTTTGTCAATTCTGCATACCAAATTTCTATCATATGGCTCTTTGCAAGCTATGGGTTTTATTCCGTTGGTGAATTATTAATTTCCGCGTTAGGTCCATCCATGGTGGCGCAACTACTTCCAAAACGTTTAGGGGGGTTCGCGCAAGGCATGTGGTATCTCACATGTGCAGTTGGTATGAGATTGGGTGGTATGCTATCAAGTATGGAGGCTAATGAATACGACACCAGCAATCCATCACAAAGTTTACATGTTTTTAATCAGATGTTTTATCAAATAGGTTTTAGTATTGTTTTAATATCAGTATTGTTATTTTTCATCGCCAAACCATTAACAAGACAAATCAATCAAGCGCTAGCGCATCGCGTTTAAATAATTCATAAAAGATATAAAGCTCAAGAGGTTTGAGCATTATTAATATTCGTTGTTATGTTGTTTTATCACCTGCTCAGATGCGCCATGTAATTGATTGAATAATTCTTGGGGTGTAGATGCTTGATGGTATGCATCGTTTATTATTTGAGTAAATTGGTTATCATGTTGAAATATTAATTCTTCTTCGGTGTAGTTGTTATTAAGTAATGCCTTATATGGCAGTGTTTCAGTTCTGTTATTTTTCCATAACTCATAAATCACTATAGCCATACACAATACAGCATCCGCTTGTTTTTTACTTTGTGAATCATTGCCTTTATAAAAGCATAGGTTACCTTTATTCTTCCATGTGTTGTAAGTTGTGACTTGTTTTGTATAGTCAATAAAACTAAGTTTTTTGGTTGACACATCATAAACTAAGTTCTCGAGTTTAATGTCATATTTAAAATTTTCTTCAAAATTATTTTCATCTTTAAGGAATTTCGCACATTCCACGATAAAGGTGCGTGTAATATTGCATCTGTCTTCATCTGATAATTTAGATTTTTCTAGTAAATGAAATATATCCTCGCCCAGATCTCCCATGTAGCCTTTTATTCTTTGTTGTTTTTCCAATTCATCAACTGGTTTGAAGTTATGCTTGTATGTAATTAATTGCCACTTTAACAGGGGGTCTTTATTGTTTTGATCTTGCATATTTTGGTTTACATTACTTAATTGTTCTTTATTGTTATTCTCACTAAATTCAGTTGCAATATTATCTGGATCCCTGTCGAATTTATTATTGTACAGATTTTTCACTTTTGAACAAGTAACAATCTTGTTAAAATATATTGGTTGTTTGTCGGTGTTAAGAATTATCAATAAACCTCTTTTGATTTTTTTAAATCCACCCTTGGGGTTATCTGTATCAGGAGGGCTTACTATAATATGATAGGTTCCATCTGATTTTTTACTTAATAAGAAAGAGTTTCTTATTAAGATATTCTTTTGATTTGATACATGGATGGGTTCATCTGCTTTGATGTTGTTACAAGCGAGCATGATAACCCCCAGGTCGTACAATTCAATTATTTGATCATCTTTTTTTTCTTGTTTTTTCCATATTTTATGAAGCTCATTGTGTATATTTTTTGTAGCCATCAACATTTGTAAGCCATTGTTGTATATTGCAAATAAATCATTTAGCTTAATATCGCTTATCTGCATAGAGATGCATTTGGATGCTTTTTGTGCCTCCGTAATGTCTATTTTGTGTGACGTGTAATCATAATTGACAACTATCGCTTGTTCATTTTGCAAATGCTTATGATACTCATTAAGTTGATCAAATTGAACATTTTTCCATTTAATTTGTTCTTCATATTTCTTTACAGTTCCCCCCATATCTTCCTGAGTAGTGGATAGCGATTTTGTTAATTGCATCAATGTCTCTATTTTTGCACCATCTTGTAATTTTAGCAATTGATGAATCTTTTCAATTATTTCATTTATCTTTTCCATGGAGTTCTCGACCTCCTCCAATAGCAGTTCATCATTCGTGTTGTCATCTAATTTAATCTCAATACCATCAATATCAGATAAAAAATTACATTGAGATTTTTGTCTCTGCAGAACTGCATTCATCTTATCTAGTGTGCGTTTTACCTCTTTCTCTGATTCAATAATAAAGCTTTCATCATTTGCAGTGGTTTGCAAATAATTCTTAATG
>CANISK010000112.1 GCA_947470205.1 Neisseriaceae bacterium
TATTGCTAATTTTAAGTTGACTATAGTGAGGTCTATCACTATTTTTGAATAGTTCATGTCTTAGATTGGGATACACATCCCAATATTCATTTAATTGCGCAATATCCACATTTGGAATACCGCCGAGTAAATGAGCCTCAATATCTTGAACATCTTCAGCTTCTTGGCTATCAATATAACGGGGGATGTTTAGGTTAAACTCATTTTTAGGGTCGCTAATTTCATTGTATGATACAAAACGACTATATTTTGGTATTTCTATTTGCTTGGTAAATACATCGACTATTTTATGAATATCTTGCTCTCGAAGGCGGTTTTTATTGCCATCTTTGATAAATCCTCTACTTGCATCTATCATGAAAATACCACGTTTTACACCATCAATATCTTTGGTATTATTAGCATGTTCAATGTCAAGTACAATTATACATGCTGGTATACCAGTACCATAAAACAAGTTAGTCGGTATACCAATTATTCCTTTGATATATCCACGTGTGATAATACTTTTACGTATCTGAGCCTCAACATTGCCACGAAATAATACACCGTGAGGGAGAATACACGCCCCTTTTCCCGTACTCTTTAGGGATTTGATAATATGCAGTAAAAATGCATAATCGCCATTTTTTTCAGGTGGGATTTTACCGCTTTCAAATCGTTGATATTCATCATTATTGGGGTTAAAGCCATCCATCCAGTTTTTAGATGAAAATGGCGGATTTGCCACTACAAAATCAAAAGTTTTTAAATTGCCATGCTCATTTTTAAATAATGGGTGAGATAAGGTGCTTTGCCCTTTGTGAATTTCTGCCTCAGGGTTATTGTGAAGTATCATATTCATTCGAGCAAGCGCTGCTGTTACAATATTTTTTTCTTGACCATATACATTTGCCGATCCTTGTGCCTCATCTGCTACTTTTAGCAATAAAGAGCCTGAACCACAAGTTGGATCATAAATAGTCCATTTGGTTTCTGTGTGATGTTTAACACCTATTACTTTGGCTAATACCCTACTAATTTCACTTGGTGTATAAAATTCGCCTTTACTTTTACCACTTTCGGATGCAAAATTACACATTAAATATTCATACGCATCACCGAGGATATCATCGCCTTCGGCACGATTTTTTGTAAAATTTAAGGCTGGTCTTTCAAAAACTGCTATCAGGGATGTGAGCTTATCAACCATTTCCTTGCCTTTGCCAAGCTTTTCCTCATCCTGAAAACTTACCACATCAATAACACCCTCTAGGGAATTGGCTTTAGCAAGGGCGCTAATTGCTTTATCAATCTTTTCAGCAATATCTTTTTGCCCTCTAAGTGCTTGCATATCTTTAAAGCTACCACCTTTAGGTATTTGAATTACTGAATGAGGATCGTCACCGTATTTATCAGATACGTATTTAACAAATAATAAAACCAATACATAATCTTTGTATTGGCTAGGATCCATTGCACCTCTTAATTTATCGCAACTCTCCCACAATGAGCTATATAGCTCGGATTTTTTAACTGCCATATTTTGTACCTAACATAATGATTTAACTTATCAAATTAAAATAGCATATATACTCACAGTATTTGAAAGTTGGACTAGGCGAAAATAAAAAAATTACGACGCCGTGGACTAATTGCTCCATAAGGAGTAATTTTTTTTATTTTCAACAACGTCCAGGTTTCAAAGACGAAGAGTATAGTCTGTGTTTTTCGGCAATACCTTCACTGTTTTTAAATATGCCTTTACCGTTGAGTGATCTTGCCATGTATTTAAGTCAATCTCTGTTTGTTGAATTATATCTTCCAAGACTGTCATTTCTTTTTTTAATTGAGGGATTATCCAATCTGGTGAAGATATAACTCCAAACATTGGCACATTGAGCTGTCTGCCAAATTCCATCTGAAATTTCTTACAAGTAAAATCTATTTCTTGTTCTATTTCTTCAATTTGTCTTTTAAGTATAATATTATAATGTTTAACTTTCTCTATACTCATTGAATTAATTGAATTTTGATCAATTTGTTCTATTTCTAATTGCATTTGCAATAACGCTAACAAATCATTTTTATTATATGCGATATTTACTTTTTGCATTAGTTCAGTTTTGCGTTCTCGTTCAATTGGATCTAGCTCTCTATCTGGGTGTAATGTTTTAGCAAGTTGACGATACACTTCTTTGATAGATTGACTAACTTCTTGCTCTTGTTTAATTTCTTTAGCTTCTTGATTTAACGTTTTACTATTTTTTTTGCGAGACTGCTGTTTGATGTTTTCTTGTTCTTGTTGCTCATCCATCTTGCCTTGCATTTGCTTCATAAATTCTTGCATAAATTTTTCTGGATCATTAATGTCCACATCTTCCAAATCAATATCACACTCTTCAAATAAAACATCTTTCAATTGTTCCGCACGTGCCTCATTTATTATAGCTTGCTCTTTATCAAAATCATTATTACTACGTTTATTATAAATTTCCTTCACTTTTTCATCATCATGAGCCAATTCATCGGCAAGAACCTCAATCACATACCGCATTTTTTTGCGTTCACGTTTGGTGAACATTTTTTTATCATAAATTTCATCTAGAAAATATACTGTTTGTGCTCTTAATTTATCAAATTTATTCTGTAGTGGCACCATTTCATTAGTAAATATGTTTTTGAAATTGGAAATAGTATTTTGCCACTTGAGTAATTGTTCTTTTTCTTTTGCAATTTGTGAATTTAACTGATTAAACTGTTTTTGTGCTTTTGATAACGGTGCTTCTTGCTGTTTAGTAATCGTAAGTTTGCTCATTGTAGATTTTAACCTTTTAAAAAATTAATTTGGTTTTTGAAGTAACGCCTTATATTAAATAAATTTTTTTCTTGTCGAATAACGTCCAAGTCTCACAAGGCGAAAAGTATATTACAATTCAAGGGTTTTATATTCTGCATACCCTTCATAATAATAACTTGCATCAATGCTCATCATAAATAAATCGCGGTTATTTATTTCATGAGTTAGGGAATTTTTTAATAATACCTTAATTTCAATATCTTTAATAGGACTTCTTTTCATGGCAAGTAAATAATCATCCTTATCTACTTTGTTCCAATCAATAACTTGGTGTATAGTGGATTTTAAAATAATATCCAACCAAATACGAGTTGATCTACCATCACCCTCTCTAAATGGATGGGCAATATTCATCTCAACATATTTTTCAATAATTTCATCAAAATTATTTTGTGGCATTTTATCAATATATTGTAAGGATTGCTCTAGATACATTAGGGGCGCAAATCTAAAATTATCTTTTGCAAGATTAACGGTACGCATTTGCCCTGCAAAATCATAAATATCTTCAAATAAATATTTATGAATAAATGATAAGCCTGCAAATGTACCCACCTCAACTCTATCAATATCACCGCTATCAAATAGCTGTTTGGCTTTTTGTTTACTAATTTTTTCCTCAGTTTTATTTAGCTCTACTTGATTTGTGATATTTAATTTATTTTTTATCATATTTCTTTTAAACTTACAGATGTTATTTGATGGTTTTAATTTCACTCATAGAAAGTCCAGATATTTCGGTAATATCTTTTAAGGTATATTTTTTAGATTTTAATAATTTTTTTGCAATTTGGATCTGGGTGTTTTTTGCACCTTCTTCTCTGCCTTTTTCCATGCCTTTTTCTATGCCCTGTTTGAGTCCTCTCTCCATAGCCGCTTCCAAGTTTGTTCCCGCTATCAATCTGCTCATCTCTCTCATTTCATAGAGCTGTCTTGCTTTCTTATCTCTGCTTAATGCTTCCAAAATTTTTGCCGCATAACTTATCTCTGGTGTTTTCTCTTTTGCCATAGAAATAGCCTCACTTTCGGGGTTTACTAAAAATAGTAGCCAATTTAAAAGGGTATCTTCTTCAGATGTATTGTTTTGTAATACTTTAAGGAGCTTTGGGAGTTCTATATAATGGATTTCCATGAGTGAAGATAACTCTTCATGACTTTTTACATTCATAAAACGAAATATATTATGCATATTATCTATTGTCATTGGATGTGATTGTTTTTTGTGTACAGTCTTATTGTTATCGTTATCATTATCGTTAAACAAATTATATCCTAAAATACAAATGACCACACATCTTTTTAGTGTACCAAAAAATTCACCTGGTTTTAATTGATTGCTAAATATTTTGCCAAGATAATACATACTTCGTGGAATTATATTATGTTCATTCTTGATTTGCATTTCAATATTGATTATCTCTCCATCATTGATGGTGGCTTTAATGTCTAGCACAGAGTTTCTATCATCAATCATCTCTTTGGTGATTTCTGGGCTCTCTATTGTAGCTTTGATGATTTTTTTACCGTTTTTATCGGTATAGCCCAGTATGGAATTAAGTAAACTAATTAATACACTTGGATGTTTGGTGTTAGAGAAGATATTTTTGAATACGAAGTCTACTTGTGGGCTTAGGAGTCTTGGTGTTGTCATTTTGAGTATGTACCTTTTGCAATGTATGTTGTTTTGTTAGTATTAGAGCGGATAGGAGTAATTTTAACATTAGTGGCTTGATGGCTGATGGGGCTTATTGTTATTTTTTTATTTTTTAGCTTTATACTGATTCCACGGATGAGAGGTATTTTTATAAATAAAATATGAGTGATGGGCAAAATCCAACATCTCAAAATCCCCCCTTGAGTTACCATATGCGTAACTATCTGTAAAATGCAAATTTTGTGTTTTTAGAAATTCTTTAATTCGTATTACTTTTTCCATACCATAACAATTATGTCCATCCAAGCCACCGGTTGCAATGTTATTAATAAACTGTATGTTGGTGCCTATAACATAATTTACATTGTGTTTCTTTGCCCAATATTTTAAATAAACAGCCAAATTGGCGCTCACTATTGCTATCGTGTGATTTTCTTTTATGTGATGTTGGAGTTTTTCGTAAATTTGTGGTTTTAAATATTTGTCGAGTTTATTTAACGCAAATTCTTGTGCTTTTTGCTCTAGATAATCTCTTGGCATATTTTTGATAGTGGAAGTTAAAAATAATATCTTCGCTTCTTCATTATTGATGATTTTTAGGAGATATCGGCACACAATCCATAATATAACCGGTAATTTTAAAAGTAATTTTTTGATTGACACTGTGTGAATGATAAATGGTAGTAATGTATCACATTTAGTGAGTGTGCCATCAAAATCAAAATATGCGATGATGTTTGCAGGTTTTACAATATGGGATTTATGATTCATATGTATATTTTTCAAATACTTAGAGTATATTTAAATGCGAATTTTGATCTAAAAATCTGTCATTCTCAACTTGATTGGAAATCCATGCTCTCGTTGTTTTGACTGGATTCCCGCCTACGCGGGAATGACAGGAGCCTACGCGGGAATGACAGGAGCCTACGCGGGAATGACAGGAGCCTACGCGGGAATGACAGGAGCCTACGCGGGAATGACAGGA
>CANISK010000113.1 GCA_947470205.1 Neisseriaceae bacterium
GGTAAGCCTTCTTCTGTAATCATGTATAAATCCGTGAACATTATAGCGTGCGTGTTAATGATTGATGTGCTTGTATCTCAGGCGTAATTATATTTGATTTTTATTGCTCTATGTAAGAAAATATCAACTAAAAACTTGAACATCGAGTTTAAACTTGTGCAACAATGTTGTTGTCCGAGAAAGCCAAAAAAGGACAATGCCAAGCAATTTAAAGAAAAATTAATTCGTGTTATATTTGGCGATAAAAGTAACAACAAGCAAACAACTAAAATAATGGTGGACGGTCAATGGTTAACTTATGAGGAATGTAGTAAGAAATTTAATATGAATTTTAACAATCATGTCATGATTGACATGGGCGTACTGAATGAAATACCGTTCAAACTGCCTCAACGGTCGTTGAATGCGAGCGATCCAAAAATAAAAGAAGAAGTGAACGCTTACTTTGCACGAGCAGAATCATTGATTGGCATACGTACAGCATTAGAGCAACAATTGGGTTACGAGGCATACGCAATGAGTGATATCAAAAAAGGTAAATTAGTTGCAATATATCTCGGTAGATACACACCAAGAACTGTAAAAGACATCAACACCGATCAAATAGTTGACCTCATTAACTCAAAATCATTGTATACATTTCGTATTGACGATAATTATGTAATTGATGCAGGGCAATATGGAAATGAAGCTAGATTCATACAGCATTTACCAAAAGCAGATGATGTACCAGAGTCGATTCGTCATAATATCGCAATTGAGAATTTAAGGCCTGTTTTAATTGGAGGTACGTTACCCTTTGTGTACTTCTATGCAAGCACTGACATTAAAGCAGGTGCTTTATTGGGGTTTAACTATGGGCTTGACTACTGGGAAAAGCAAAACAAAGAGCCAATTTTATTTCAAGCAGGAACCAGTACACAAATAGATCCAAAATTACAAAGCCACATTAAAGACTGGCGGATGCAACAGAAAATAGATTCCATGCAACAGAAAAAATATGTGTAACAATATAAATGTTACATGTTGTGTGTCATGCTTATGACATTGCTACGCTTTGATAAATCAAAGCGTAGCAATGACTGTGTTTGTAATTTTCTTATATCAAATTTGCATTTTATGGGGCTATACCAGAGGTCTAATATATGTTTTGTATTAATGAGGTTAGTAAAAATATCTCATGAGCTATAAGTACGACACAAACATAATATATACACATTACTAGCACCGCACTTTTTTAGAAGAGTTACAATTTCATTCATAGTGGAGCCTGTGGTATATACATCATCAAATATCAAAATATTCTTATCGCTTACGTCTTTTTTGACCATAAAGGTATTATGAAGGTTGTCCTGCCTGTCTTGTCTATTTAGACCAACTTGTGCATTACTTTCTTTTGACTTTACCAAAATATCAGTTCTTACTGGGATATTATTATTGGTGGCTCTGTGATAATCCAAAAGTAAAGACACATGATCAAACCCCCGTTGTCTAATTTTATTTTTATGTGATGGTACGGGAATAATAAAATCAACGTCAAATGTCATTAATTTTAAATGCCGTGCGCCCAAATAACCCAGTAACCATTTAAGATTTATTTGTTTTTTATATTTATATCTTCTAACTATTTCCCTTAGGAGAAAATTATAAGCATAACAAAAATATTGTTCATAAATAATATTGGGATTTTGTAGATTATTGAAAGATGGACACTCAAATGAATTGATATAAGCCATGCAGTATTGACATAACATGTGTCTAGTGGGTAAGCCACATAATTGGCAATAATGAAATGGGAATAGTTTATATTTAAACCAATAGGTTAATTGCAGTATTTTACGGTGAATATATAATAAAATGATTGTCAATCTTTCTCCAATTTTGTTGTCACTTGTTGTATAACTGGTTTAAATAATGGATTATGATTCCAGTATAAATCATCTTCTATGTCTGGAATATCTGAAAAGTCAATCCACTCGTCTCTCATGTTCTTAAATCTATCAAGTTGTTTTTGCCTATTCATATGACACCCTTATAATGCCAATTAAGAGCTAAAAAATACTGTCATTCCCAACCTGATTGGGAATCCATAGTTTTATTATTACACTGGATTCCCGCCTGCGCCATATCGTTATACATAAGTATTTTAGCATGGAAGGTATTATAATAAATATCCTTATGGATAATATATAAACACTGATTAGACATAAGAAAATATAAAAATCAGTCATTGCGAGCTATGATTTATCATAGCTCGCAATGACTGTGTTTGATGGTTTTCATATCTAAATACTTATGTATAGCGATATGGACGGCTTAGGGAATGACAAGATCCTGCGCAAAAATGACAATTATACTGTTGTTTTAATTAGATCTATTTTAGCTCTTAATTCGCATTATAGTCCTCATATTTAGTGCTATGCGTGTACATTTTTATCTCCTGTCACTATTACGAGGGTAAAATTTGATAATATTACCATTACTGTTGGTTTTATTACTATGTGGTTGCCACGCATGAATATAATACACCTCAAGGGTAAGTGATTGTTTCGTGTGAAACATGGTGTTTAATTTATTATAAAGCTCTTTGGTAATATATTGTTGATAATTATTTGCTCCGCAGCCAACAATTTTCACTTCATCTAAAAGTGCTGGTAAATTATCATACTCTAAAGTGATAAAATCCCTATCAATAACTGGGTTCACAAACCCAATTTGCATTAATTTATCCCCAATTGATTGCATATCTGGGAAATTATAGGTGCTTAGATTTAAATCACGAAGCTCCAAAAAGCTATTCATGCCAAGAGTGGATATCATAAAACACCCATCGGGTCTCATTACTCGATGCAATTCTGCAAAAAATAAATCCAAACTAGACATGTAAGGCAGTGTTAAATTTGACCACAGTAAATCACAGGTGTTATTTAAAAATGGTAATTGCAAACCATCTCCACACACATTATATGTGTATTTTTTACCCAGTAATTTATCAATAAAAGTGGTTTTTTTATTGTTATGTTTTAATAAATTAACTGCACAATCTACACTTACCAATTGAGCACCATTAAAATGTTTTTGCAATATTTCAGTATCCAAACCCAGCCCACTACCCATGTCAAAAATTACCTTTGGATGAATTTTGATAAATTCAAATCTATCAATCATCCTAGAGCCAATTTCTTGATAAATAGGCTCTAGTGATTTAAGCTTTGTGGTGTTTTTGTTAAAGATATTTCTTATGTTATTATGATGTTTAGCATTCATTATTTTTGATATACGTTAAAAAACTTTATGATATATAATCCCAATCCATGATAAGCTTTTAATATAATCGATAAAAACCCATCTCCATTGTTGCTTGAGGTGTTAAATTTTATCATAAGATAAGCCGCCAAATAACATATAAAGAGTATTAAAAAGAAAGTGTCATTATCGAAGTTAATAATATTCATAGCAGCCCACTTTAAATTAGATCTTGATAATTTAATTTTAATTCAAATGAATATTAATTACAATCCATAACATTGCATATCACTTATACAGAAACACGGAATCACAACTCAAGATGAATGATTGAATATGGTATAATTACAATTATACAAATTTTATTTAAAATTGAAATTAAGAAAATGGCAAAAATTGTTGTAGGATTATCTGGTGGGGTGGATTCCTCGGTTTCTGCATACTTACTCAAACAACAGGGGCATGAAGTAATTGGTGTATTTATGCAAAACTGGGAAGATGATGACACCGACGAATACTGTAGCATAAAAAATGATATTCAAGACTGTGTGGCAGTTGCTGATATTCTTGATATAGGTATAGAAATTGTTAATTTTGCACATGAATATAAAGAATACGTATTTAAGTATTTCTTAGAAGGTTACAGTAATGGGATTACTCCAAATCCAGATATTTTATGCAATTCAGAAATTAAATTCAAGGCATTTTTAAACTATGCCTTGAACATGGGTGCTGACTTCATTGCAACAGGTCATTACGTAGGAAAAATACAAACTGCAAATGGTGAACTACTAACCAAAGCTCGCGACACCAATAAAGATCAGAGTTATTTTTTGTATAGATTAAATCAACAGCAAATATCACACGCAATATTTCCCTTACAAAATCTCACGAAACCAGAGGTGCGTAACATAGCAGACCAAATTAACCTCCCAAATGCACAAAAAAAAGATAGCACTGGAATATGCTTTATAGGTAAAAGACCGTTTAGGGAATTTTTGAGTAAATACTTGCACAATAAATCTGGTAAAATAGTATCTGCAGATGGTAAAATTTTAGGTGAACACACTGGGCTTATGTATTACACCATTGGTCAACGCAAAGGACTGGGAATTGGCGGTATGGGAGAACCGTGGTTTGTGGTAGACAAAAATCTTGCATCTAATGAATTGATGGTCGCACAAGGTCATGCACACCCACTACTCTTAAAGTCTTCACTCATTGCAACTGATTTAAATTTTGGTACTGGTGTTTTACCAAATCCCGGCAGATATACTGCAAAAACTCGCTATAGAATGCAAGATGCGGAATGTGAGTTATCCATCTTGGAGGATAATTCAATAAAATTAGATTTCACACAACCTCAATGGGCAATTACACCTGGTCAGTCGGTGGTAATATACAATAACACACTGTGTTTGGGTGGTGGTATAATTAGTAAATAAATAAAATTATAATTACATAAGCGAGACAATAAAAATGGCAGATAAAAATTATAAATCCGATGCGATGAATTTTATAAAAACAATAGTAGCAAATAATCAACAAATAAAACAAAATCAAGAAAAACTACGTAATACCTGGTGGGACATTAACCATAAAGACGTAGATTGTGATCGTGAGTTATCACAAAATAACTTAAAAGCAAATGAATATATGTATTATTGATTCATGAAAACAGCCATTACTCAAGAGTTATATAACTACACGTTACAATATGGAATAAAAAAACACCCCGTAGTAGAAGAACTGGCACAATATAATCAGTCGCTACCAAATGGTTTTATGCAAACCGCTCCAGAGCAGGCTCAATTAATGGTGATTATCGCTAAGTTAATTAATGCAAATAAATACTTAGAAATTGGAACATTTACAGGTTACAGCGCTCTTAATATGGCTCTTGGAATGGGGCAAAACTCATACATAACAACCATTGACAATAACATAGATAATATAAATACTGCGAAATATTTTTGGAATAAAGCGGGCATTAATACACAAATTCAAGCACATCATGGGGAAGCATCAATGATACTTGAAGAATTTTGCAACAATCAACCACGAGAGTTATTTGATATATCATTTATTGACGCAAATAAATCACAACAATTAAAATACTTTAATTACTGTTATGAACTCACAAGGCCATCTGGTGTGATAATCATTGATAACGTGTTAATGCATGGGTTAGTACTAGATGCGAA
>CANISK010000114.1 GCA_947470205.1 Neisseriaceae bacterium
AATGACAGTGTTTATTAGTTTCTTATGTCGAATTAGTATTTTATGAGGTTATGCAAGAGGTCTATTAAATTACATTCAACCCATTGTGAATAAATGATGTATATTATATATAATGTATCTATACTAAGATTTTACTCATTGATTTTAACATATGCTCCATCCCGTATACTTCTTAACCACTCCACATACAATAATGATGCTTTCATGTCTCTTATTTCTTGTTTGACGGTAGATTTTAATAAGTCGTTAGTTTTGTCTACTGTACGAATATTTTCTAATTGCAAAATATGCCATCCAAATAGTGTTTTAAATGGGGCACTAATATTTCCTATTTGTGTATTTAACATCATATTTTCAAATTCTGGCACTGTATCCCCAACGCTTAACCACCCCAAATCTCCACCGTTCATCCCGCTTGCATCTTCTGAGTTTTCTTTGGCAAGCGTAATGAAGTGTTCATTTTGTGCCGTAGAATTTACAGTATCTTTATCTAACTGTGATTTAATGGTGGTAATTTTTTGGTGCGCCTCTTCATCGCTATTGTTCTCACCTACTTTAATTAAAATATGTCGCACTTGATATTGTTTTACAGATTGAACAACTCCCACTTTTCTGATATCATTTATTTTAAAAATTAAAAAACCAACCGGAAGCTCTATGATTGAAGTAAACTCATCTTTTTTAATTTTAGATAATTCATTTACAATCACAGGAGGCAATGCAATATTACTTTTCCAACCCAATTCACCACCCATCATAGCATTGGGTGCATTTGAGTATCTGATTGACACCTGATTGAATGATTCTCCATTTATAAGAGCATTATAAGCCATATGTGCAATTGCTTCTTTATTTTTCCTATCAATTGTGGTTGCATGCTCCTGTGTGCCGATTATAATGTATGATAAATTATAATTTGTGCGATGTTTGAATATTTCGCTATTTAATACCTGACTTATCTCATCATCTGTTACCGCTATTCTGGCATCTACCTCTCGTTGCTTTAAGCGTTCAGTGATAATTTGCTCATATATTTGTTTTTTAAATGTATCAAATGAAATGTCATCTTGTAAAAGCTTAGCCTTAAAGCTATCGACTGTAAGACTTTGTGCTTTAGTTATGTTATGTAATGCCATATCTATATCAGTATTTGTTGCCGTTATGCCAAGCTTTTGTGCAAGACCCAACTCTATTTGCAACATAATCATTTGATTTAATACGTTATTTTTAAATTCTTCGTTATTTGGTACATTTATTCCTTTTTGTTTATAAGTTTTTTGCATTAATGCAATTTCATTATTTAATTGATTTGAAGTTATAATTGTTTTATTAACAAATACAATTATTTTATCAATAGTGTTGATTTTATCTTTCTCATTTATAGTGGTTGCAAATGCTGAGCTAGATAAAAATATAAATAGTAAAAAAATACGAAGCATAATGAAAATCACCTTTTTATAATGCGTGGGAATGACATATTGGCAATGACTGATTTTTATAATTTTATCTTATGGTAGTTACAGGAGCATACCCAGGTATATTTTGCTTCAATTCGCTAGCAGGATCCCCACTACCCACCCCATTACCCAGCCCTCTTAATGTGAATTGGAGTAAATAGGCTTGAGTGTAGGCACTCTGAGTGCTATATTGACCGTTATTAGTAGTTGCATTAGTTGCAAATTGTTCATATAAAAACGCTAAAGACCAACATCCACCATTATATTCAATCCCACCCAATGAATTTATCCTCTGGCCCCGTGTGAGATCATAATTAAATCTGCCGTCTACTAACCAGTTATCTGAGAATAAATTCCATTGTCCTGATACATCAAGAAGATATTGGTTTTCAGTGTACACTGGAGAGTAGCCTTGAGATGGACTCCATGAATAGAAAAATATTGGCATTTGATATTGATATGAGTATTTGAGATTAATAACCTTATGTAGCTCTGGATTGTAATTGAGTTGTGCCATATATCCGTCTACCACATTAAAAAGAGTGTCATATTGAAAGTTTCCACTTGTTGATATATGATTTCCCCAGTTATTATTCAGTTCGGCGATAAGATTTGGCATTGGCTGGTACAATTGTCCATATTGTGAATAACTACCATATAAAAGATTATTTGATGGTGTTACATAATAACGATACCCCACCCCCCAATTTGCTAATTCAAGTCCAGTATCTGAATTTAAAATCCGAGAATTTAACCCCATTGTAATATCATTATCGGAATTAACTCTATCGTACCCCGAAAATCTATTTTCACTAAAAAGTTGGTTTAGGTTTGGTGTGGATACTGCAGTATCAAAAACTGGCAAATTTGCTTGATTGATTTGTGGGATATATAGATAATATAACCTAGGCTCTAGAGTTTGAGTAATGCTTGAATTAAACCAATTGGTTGATTTATCAAAATATAGACCAGAATCAATTGAAGTGATTGGGATTTCACGAGAAACTTCCGCACCATCTGGATAAAATCCAGCATATGGGGATAGTATATAATCTGTATAATTATAACCAAATTTTGGGGTAATGTAACCCCAATTTGATGTAAAAGGAGTGGTGAGGCTTGGGTATATAACTAATCTATCGCCATCTTGCAATGGACTTGGCACCCCTGTATTACCTGCATTTTCTAAAATATTACCAGATAAAACACCAGATCTAAACAATGTAAGCTGTGAATTTAGATTAAATTTAAAAATACTATCGTCTAGAGCTAGTGGGTTTACGTTAAAATTTATCTGCGGAAGGGAGGAGTATATTGCAGGTGCTGCTGGTTGATTAGACGGATTTAATGTTTGATAACCTTGCATTTTTGCATCAAATAACCCCCAGGATGGCTTGTATCTGATATATGCGGAGCGTTCTAAATTTATGTTATCTGCAAATGAATTGGCATTGCCAAAATCTACAAAATAATTATTATCAGATGCGCTATTAAAGGTATAACCAGTAGTCCAGTCTTTTGTAAGCGTGGTATCATCCAACATATGCCAATAATATCTATACTCATGAGTTTGCATATCACTCGGAAGCTGTTCGGTATATATTTCCCCTTTGCTACTATCGGTTAGGTATCTAAAATCATCGGTTGCCATAAAACCAGATAAGCTATAAAATTTGGCATCAATTGTCATATCATAATTAGGCGCCATATTCCAATAATATGGGATACCAACAAATAGATTAGCGCCAGTATAACTACTACTATTTAATGAGCCAATTTCTGGAATGAGAAAACCAGAACGCCTCTTTCCCATTGGGAACTGTAGATATGGCGTATAGGCAACTGGTAATTTATCTACATAAAAAGTGGCATCACGAGATGTACCTTGGCTATCGTAGTTATCAATATCTGTAGTTTTTGCGGTAAAATGCCATGCTGGGTCATTGATATCACAACTAGTAAAAAAACTATTATTAGCACGATATTCATCTTTGTTGTAGATAACTATACTATCCCCTGCTACATATAAATCGGTTTTATTATCTTTCGCTGTTGCCTTTGTCAGAACTCCTGAATTTAAGTCTAGATAATAATCAATCCATTCCCCAGTCATTACGTTGTACTGTTGGGTTAATGTCACTTTTTCCCCGATTGCATGTGATGTGTTTTGATTGTACATTAACCAGTTAGCTTGCAATGTTTGATTGTTTTTATATGCAGTTACTTCGCCATCCAAGAAATATACACCATCTTTTTGCCCCTGTAAGGAATTACTTTGCAATACAGTACTAGATTCAGATGCACTGGAGGGGGACACAAAATCATCCCCTGATTGCTCCATCCAGTAATTATCCTGTATGCTGCAACTAGGATAGGTGGCACTTGATTGGTTTAGCAACATATGCAATTCATCATCATCATCATTTGATATTGTATTATTTGGATTGGAGTATATGTATAATGAATTTATCAACAAAAAAAACACCAATAACAATTTTATACATCTTGGCATAGTCACCTTTATTTATTTTGGCACAATCGAAATTGTACCAAATTTTGCAGTATAATCTTTTGGTAATTTTGATAAATTGATTAATGTTTTTTCTGATATTTGATGGTAGTGATTTGCGATATCTGGATTGATATCGATAAGTGGGATTCCGGTATCACTTGCACGACAGATATCTGTATGCAGTGGAAGACGCCCTAATATTTCAAGATTATATAACTTTTGTAGTTTATCCGTTCCATGTTCACCAAATATTGCATCCGTATGGCCACATTTTACGCATGTATGAAGCGACATGTTTTCAATCACACCCAAACACGGTATATTCATTTTGTTATACATTGCTATTGATTTACCAACATCCACCAATGCTATGTCTTGTGGAGTGGTGACAGTTATTACACCAGTTAATGGCATTTTTTGACACATGGTAAGATGTATATCTCCAGTACCGGGTGGCATATCAACAATAAGGATATCCAATTCACCCCATTTAGTATCAAAAAGTAACTGGTTTAATGCTTTATTAATAATAGCACCACGCCAAATAGCTGGTTGTTTCTCATCTATCAAAAAACCAAATGATAAAATCTGCAGATTAAATTTTTTTAGCGGCACAAAAAGCGAATCCTCCACCTCTGGATGAAAAGATTTTTCTCCAACTAAAGTGGGTACCGATGGGCCATAAATATCTGCATCTAATAATCCAACTTTTAAATTGAGCTTAGAGAGGCTAATTGCGAGATTAAAAGCAGTGGTGGATTTACCAACGCCACCTTTTCCTGATGTTACTGCAATGATGTTTTTAATATTTGGTAGTCTAGTTGTGTTGTTGTAAACTTTATGAGCAAGTATGGTCATTATTCTTTATATTTCTTTCTTTTATAAACTCCGTAGATTTGGTGCAGATTTTGATTAACTCATCTTACGCAGTAATTATGAAACTGTATTATTTGTACAGGTTTTTATCATTTAAGCGAAACAATATTTTATGGATAGATATTATCATAAATCGTTGTTAAACGTGCAAATTAAACATTACTTACGCTCCGTACTTTGATTCATAATTTCCTTGAAATATCTATGATATTGTTGAGCTAACTATTTTATCATATCGCACATTATTTGACAATTTGCAAAAATATTATAAATATTTGATACGCAAATTGTATTCTCTAACGAGAAGCAGACAGGTTTTTTTGGTACCGAAGAAAAGTATCAGAAATTTTTAAAACAACACGAAGATGGCAGATACATTCAAATTAACAATGAACACAAAATTATGTCAGTTAGGAGGATATAAAAAATAATTACTACCATTTGGCATATTAGACTTCTTGCATAACCTATAAAAGTGCCAATTTATGTCATTCCCGCGCAGGCGGGAATCCATTCAATGTAGATAGTCACCTTTTAAAATGAATGTTGGGTGTTGTAA
>CANISK010000115.1 GCA_947470205.1 Neisseriaceae bacterium
AGATTTTAAACACTCCTCAACATCCTTCATTTTTGTTAATATTTCAACAGATTGAATTTTTTCTATATTGTTATTTTTGAGATAATATATAGCATCAAAATTACTCGTTATGCCATTGTTTATGCCCTTGAGTATAAGTATAATATTGCAATCAGAAAAATCATTCGCATCTGGTATTTCGTTTTGACACTTAATTACCCAATGATCTGCCGTAAAAATATCACAAAATGTCTGTTGCAATATTTTTAATTTTTCAAATTTATTTTCAAGATATTTTTTATTATTTTTTAATTTTTCTTCGTTTATTAAAAACGCATTATTAGTTGCTGGCAATTCTGCGGTTGCGAGATTTTTTCTCTCGTGTAATTCTTTGGGGTAATTAATTAAAAATTCATTAAATGTGGCACTCTTAATCACTGCGTGTGTCATTTCGTAAGTGATTTTAGTGTCACTGTTAGTTTTTTTAGTACCGTTATTAATACCTTGAACATACACAGTTGGAATTATGTTTGCAAGAATTATAGGTGCCAGTGTTGTTTTTATTTCTTTAAAAGTGTCAATATATTTATAAATATCATTCTTGTTTTTACCCTCTTTCATTGCATTTTCTAATTGTTCAATTTTGTATAATTGAACATCTGATGTGGCGCTATCACTATCGTCTTTACCGTTTACGTATAACTCTTTCATTTTCTTGAGTTGTTGCCCAATAATTAGTACATTTTTGTCGTAAATTTCATTTGTTAGTTTTCGTTTTTGAAAAATATCACAGATATTTTCTATGATTTTCAACATTCCTTCATCACGATATTTCCAATCTAATTTTCTCCCTATTGTTCTTTGAGTGCCCCTTCGTAAAGAAATTTTTATTGCTTGTATAAATTCGTTTGCATATTTTTTTGATACACTTTTTTCTTTCGCACCGGGTAAAATTCGTGCAATTAAAGTTGAATTATCCAAATTTAGCATGTCATTCTCTGTCACATCTTGGGTGTATATATATGCCATTACCTGTTGATATATCATTGAGCGTTTGGTGGAGTAATCTGTGTGAGCACTTGATTGAAATTGGTTATTTGTTGCTTGAGTATTACCCTTGTAACTAGTAATAATTTCTAAAATCTTTTTCATTAGAGGGTCTGTATCGTTTAAAGATTTAAAACAAAGCTTTGTAATATTTTTGTTTAGGATGCTTTGGTTGATATTTTGTTTCTCAAAATTTTCATTTGTAATGTGCGCTGATATTTGCGTAATATCATGTTTCGTTAAGAATGGGTATTGCTTTTCTAATGATTCTATAAAGTTTTCTTTTAATATATCTTGAGGGTTTTTTGGATTGATTGGTGCAAATAAGCTAAACCAATTCTCTTGATATTGTGCTGAAGCTTGAGATGATGGAAGGTTGACATCTTCTATTATCTTGTTAATTTGATTTTTGATCTTTTCTAAATTATTAGTACAATAATATTGCGAATTAAGTGTTGAAAGAGATTTAATGTTATCTTTTTTTATGAAAATATTTCTTATTGTTTGAATGAATGGCATAATTGAACGAACCTTATAACTTATTATTTTTATTTTGTATAGTGACAAATTTGTGTTGCATGTTAAAATAGTAGTATCAGTATAATTATTGGATATAAAATTATGAAAAAAATAAATTTTACAACAGATAAATTTATAGTTATTGGCTTGGGCGACACTGGGGTATCAATTATTAAATACCTAAGATTTAAAAAAGCAAATGTCATTAGGGTATTAGACACCAGAAATGACCCACCCAATCAAAATATATTAAACAATATCCCGCTTATATGCGGAAATTTAACAATAAATAACCTACTAGGTGTAGATTATATCATAATTAGTCCGGGAGTGTCTATATATAATCAAGCTCTTCAAATTGCCATTATGCATGGTATAGAAATATTTGGAGATATTGAGCTTTTTGCTCGTGAAATTATACCATGGAAAAGTAAAGTAATTGGTATCACTGGGAGCAATGGCAAAACAACAGTAACATCATTGGTTGGCTCTCTAGCAAACGCTTTAGGTGTAAATACATTGGTTGCGGGGAATATTGGTGTGCCAGTGCTAGATAGCTATATATCGATTAATGAAACTAAAAAATACCCAGAACTCATTGTACTTGAGTTATCAAGTTTTCAGTTGGAAACTGTTTATTCTTTAAGCTTGGATAATGCTACGGTGTTAAATATCTCAGAAGATCATCTGGATAGATACCGAGATTTATTAGAATATGCATATGTGAAATCAAACATTTTTACAAATGCTAAAGTGCAAGTATTGAATTATTTTGATGTGTTAGTTATGGCAATGCACAAAACACAATTGCCGGTAATAAAATTTGGTGATGTATCGTCTGGTTTTTACATTGATAATGATATGTTATACTTAAATCATAGCGAGTGCATACCATGCGACTCATTAAAATTAGTGGGCACCCATAATTACTATAATGCACTTGCAGGTGTTGCATTACTTCATGGAGCCGGATATGACATTACCCATTCAAAACTCAAAACTGCGTTAATGGAATTTAATGGTTTAAGTCATCGTATGCAGTTGGTTAAAACCACATCTAATGGGATAAAATTTATAGAAGACTCAAAAGGAACAAATGTAGGGGCAACAGTGGCTGGGGTATCTGGGCTTAATCATATGGTACATCTGATTCTAGGTGGAGATGGTAAAGGTCAGGACTTTACTGGTCTTATAGACTTGGTTAAAAATAAATGCAAATCTGTGGCGGTGATTGGCAAAGATAAACAACTTATACTAGATGCACTCAAAGATATTCATGGGGTATGGATTAAATCATGTGAAACTTTGGAGCAAGCGATTGATTTTTGTTATAATAATGCATTAGATGGTGAATATGTTGTGTTATCTCCAGCATGCGCTTCATGGGATATGTTTAAAAATTATATCCATAGAGCGGAGGTTTTCACAACTTATGTACAAAAATTTTAATTCATTTCTAGAAAATATATACAAGAGGTATTAATAAAATGTCAATCTTAGATACAATCTCCCAACAGGTGCAAGATAACAAAATTGTTTTATATATGAAAGGGACACCAAAGTTTCCCATGTGTGGATTTTCAGGTAGAGTAGTAAAAATTTTATCTATGTGCGGTACTAAAGATTTTTTTTCAGTGAATGTATTGGAAGATGAAGAAATCCGTCAGGGTGTAAAAGATTTTTCCAAGTGGCCAACTGTTCCTCAGTTATATATTAATGGTGAATTTATTGGTGGTTCAGATATCATCGCCGAAATGTATGAAGCAGGAGAATTACAGACGATACTAAAACAGTACACATAAGAAGTATTGTTTAAAATTCTGATAAAGTCCATCTTTCAAAGACGAAGAGTATGTTTACATGTCAATATATTGAGGCCCACTACCACCTTCTGGTGGGCACCATATGATATTTTCCGTTGGGTCTTTAATATCACAAGCTTTACAGTGAATGCAGTTTTGAGCATTAATTTGTAGTTGTTTGTTATTTGCTATTATGCGAATTTCATATACACCAGCAGGACAATAGTTGACCTCTGGTGATTGATATATCTCAGCGTTAATTTTTATCGCAACATCTGGGTTTTTTAATTTCAAATGACATGGTGTGTTATTGTGATGATTTATATTAGACAAATAAATAGAAGATGCTTTATCAAATGATATTACACCATCTGGGGTGTTATATTTTATTTCATCGCATTCATTGCGTGGTAAAGTGCGTTCATTATCTTTTTTTATCCATTTAAATGTCCATGGAACATGACCAAAAAAAATAAATCTTTCAATTATAGTATACAATAACCCAAAATAAAATCCAAGTTTAAATGATGGACGAATATTGCGTACATTGTACAGTTCTTCATAAACTACACTTTGTTTAAATTGATCATCATAAGAAATGATGGTATTACTTATTATTTTATGTAAGATATATTCACTAGCTAAGATACCAGATTTAATGGCATTGTGTATCCCTTTAGTGCGCGCCACATTGACAAAACCAGCGCAGTCTCCAACTAAAACTCCACCTGGAAATGTTAATTTGGGTATTGATTGCACACCGCCTTCAACAATAGCCCTAGCACCATAGCCAATACGTTTACCGTGGGTTAATATTTTTGCAACATAAGGGTGATGTTTGAATTTTTGAAATTCTTCATAAGGGCTAAAAGAGGGGTTTTTATAATCAAGTGCGCTAATTAATCCAATTGATACATAATTATGTGGTGCATGGTAAATAAATCCACCACCATATGCGTTATTATACAATGGATATCCAATGAAGTGCTCCACGGTGCCCAAATTATGCTGCAAAGGGTCTATCTGCCATGTTTCTTTTATTCCCAGTCCAAATGTTTGTGGAGGGAGGTTTGTGTCGAGTTTAAAGTGTTCTATGATTTTCTTTGTAACAGAACCACGAGCACCTTCTGCAAATATCACCTGCTCTCCAAATATCTCCATACTAGGCTCATAGTTTGCAGTTTTTTTATTATCAGTATCAATTCCAAATGCACCGGTTTTCACTCCAATCACAACATTGTTCTCTATGATAGCATCAACTACAGGAAAACCTGGATAAAACTCCACCCCAAGATTTTCAGCATATTCACTCAATTGGATACAGATATTTGATAAACTACCTATATAACACCCGCTGTTATTCCAAGCTTTTACATGGGGAATGTTTATTTTGTTTGATTTGGTGAGAAAGATTAGTTTATCTTCGGTGACTTTTTGTAAATTTAGTAAAGATTGCCAATGGGGGATTAGTTCGTTTAATCCAGATGGGTCGATTACACAACCAGAAATTACATTACCACCAATGGCGCTACTTTTTTCAAATATAGCGATAGACACTCCACGATTATATTTTTGTGCTTGTTGCTTCAGATGAATTGCAGTGGAAATTCCGCTAATTCCAGCACCAACTATTATTACATCATATTTCATAATATAATTTTAATTAATTTAATCCGCAAAATGCTTTTGCAGTATTTCTCGGCGTTCTTGAGCTTCTATGGTGAGAGTGGCTGTTGGTCTTGCAAGCAAACGTTTTAAACCAATTGGTTCGCCGGTATCCTCACAAAATCCGTATTCGCCAATTTCAATAAGCTCAATTGCTTTTCTAATTTTTTGCAGTAGTTTGCGTTCTCTATCACGAGCACGCAGCTCAAGTGCATATTCTTCTTCAATTGTAGCTCTATCTGAAGGATCAGCAATATAATTTGTTTCTTGCGCTTGAAATGCTTGTGTAGTTTTTTTTGCGTTTTCTAATATTTCTTTTTCCAGTTCAATTAATTTATTTAGAAAAAATGCGCG
>CANISK010000116.1 GCA_947470205.1 Neisseriaceae bacterium
CTAATAATATTGCTAGACATTTTTATAAATTCCATGTATAATAACGTTCTTAATAAGTCGGACGTTATTATTACATAATATGCTTAATGGTAGCAATTATTTTTTATAACCTCCTTAATATACCGGATATATTACTTTTATGGGAATGTTACAAATGGCGCAACAAATTAATAATTACATCATCACGCAACCTTCGTGTTACTCAAATGATATCACAAACAAAGTTAATAGTAAAAACGACGCACAAAATACGAAAACTTTATCCGAGCAAAAAGCGGAGATTATTGATGAATTAATTAAAATAACACAAACCACCAAACAAGTGTCATTGCAAATTGAATCAGAAGATCATAAAACAAATGTCGAAGCTATGACGAAATGTATTGTCAATAATTTTGAAACATTGTGTACGCATCAATTTTGTGTTTCTAGGTGGTTCAAAAATCATATACCTGGATCAATGCAAATTGCAATTGTTGATTTATTAAAATTTGAAAAAGGTGGAGCGCGTCCAACTGAAAGTGAATGCGCAGAGAAATTATTGAACATTTATAATCGATGCATTTTAATGAATCAAAATAAATTCAAATATATCGAAGGTTTATGTGAATTTATAAAATCATCAAATAAATCATCAAATGCTTCACAAAATAATAATAAAGAAGAATATACGGGTCATTTTAATGATGCTTATAGACAACACAATAATGAAACAGGTGTAACTACCACAAACTACACGCAGTATAGAAGATTAAAGATTGATAAGCCCAAACAAGAAAACATTTCAAGTATAGATAATTACAATAATTACATTCAAACTATAAACCAACTTTCCGAAAATAATAATTATGCTTTAAATGAGAATAATCACAATAATAGCAATGATTCTCAAATCAAAAATGATAGTGAAATCTTGGTAAACAAAAAAAATATATCAAACACTATAATTTGTAAACAACGTGAGATAGCCATTAATAAACTTAAGAATTGGCTTTCATATGCAAAAGCAATATTTGAGAATATTCTCGATATTCCGACCATAAAACATAATAATATATGTCCACACCCACCTGAAAAAACTCCTAAAATTGTTTTTGGTGATAATGATGGTAGTATAGCGAGGATGTGTTTGGGGTTTATATCTACAGGATTCATGAGACTAGAAGATGATGATTTGAAAAAATTAGCATACTTATTGAAGCAAGAGGCAGCAGTTAAAACCCCAAAAGATTGTAAAAATTTTCAAAGTGATCCACTTTTAAGCAAACTGGTATTTGAAATTGTTGAGAATGCCACATTCCATAAGATTGACACAATAATCATACAGTTGGGTGATATCATGTTTGATAGATTAACAAATAATCAGGCAGCCATGATGAAACTAATAGAAAAATCATCAAAAGCAGCTGGTCTTAAAATAGAAAATGGTAACGTGGTTGAAGGTAAGCTGATTTTTATAACAGGAAATCATGAAGAATTTTTAAATTTCGACTGGATGACAATTAATGATATATCAAAAGAACCACATGATAACGAAGATTCATTGCGGGAAAAATTAGAAAAAAATAATCTTCAGTTTGGACACTATGCATGCAACCGCATGAAAAATAAAAAAAAATATAATGAATTTTTAAATACGTATTTTGTAAATTCATACGCAGAAGAAGAATATAATAGAATTTACGTGCATAATGGATTAAAAAGGCTAAATAATAATACATATAAAACTGGGCTGGGAGGAAGGAATGGTGCTACAATAAGCGGCGAAAATGCAGTAAAGCTATCAAAAAAAATTAATAAATTGCAAATGATAGCTGGTCACGACTTTAGACCATATAATAATGAAAATACAAAAGATCAAAGAGAAGATACAAGAACATTGCAAATAGTAAGTGGTCATGCCGGCTTTTACGATGATGAAGCTACCTACAATAATACAGAAATACGGCTTAACAGTAGAGGAGGTGATCGATACTTTTACCCAGCCGGTTTAAAAATTTGTTGATAGTTTTTCGTAAAAGCTGAGTTCTTTAAGTGCGTTTTCTATAAATGGGTAATTTTTATCGATAAAAGCGGTGTTTATATTGATAATGGTATTATTTATTAATGTGGATAATTCAGTTTTTAATAGTAAAGTATTGTTGATTTTATCTATTGAGTTATCCATTTTTAAAGATTCAATTTTTTCATAAAACTCCATTTGAGTGATGAGAAAATCTGGGGAGGTTTGGGTGTTGATTGAGAGGTCTAAATTGATATCATGTAGTGATAATAGATATATTCCACGTAATAATGGAGACTTTAGGGTGTTATGTCCTTGGTTAATTTTTGATGAGAGTGTGAGTATTGATGACCTCACCTCTTCATTGTAATTGATATATTTATCTGGATGATATTTTTTTTGTAATATTAGATATTGTGAATGTAATTTTGATTGGTCTATGGTATAATTTGGCTGTAAATCAAAAAGCTCAAAGTGATTATTATGTAGCAAGGTGTTTATTTGCATGATATTCTTTTTGGCGTTATATTAAACAGTGAAGCTCTCTCCACAACCGCATTCATCTTTTACATTTGGATTTTGAAATTTAAAACCCTCCTGTAGCCCTTCTTTTGTATAGTCAAGAATAGTTCCGTCTAAATATTGTAAACTTTTTTCATCTACAAATACTAGCACATCATGGGAGATAAATTCCGCATCAGTGGTATTTTTATTATCTACAAATTCAAGTTTATAGGCAAGGCCAGAACAACCAGTAGTTTTAACCCCCAACCTTAGTCCAATCCCACGACCACGTTTGGTGAGAAAATCTGTAACTCTTTTTGCTGCATCTAAGGTTAACGTTATCATAATTGCTGGTTCTTTTGTCTATAATCTGTGATTGCCGCTTTTATCGCATCTTCTGCAAGCACCGAACAGTGAATCTTAACTGGAGGAAGGGCTAATTCATCTGCAATTGATTGGTTTCTAATTGAGGCAGCTTCATCCAAGGTCTTCCCTTTTAAAATCTCTGTAACCAAAGAAGAAGAGGCTATTGCCGAACCGCAACCATAGGTTTTAAATTTAGCATCCTCTATGATACCTTGATCATTTACTTGGATTTGCAGTTTCATAACATCTCCACATGCCGGGGCTCCAACCAACCCGGTGCCAACCCTGGAAGAAGATTTATCAAGAGTTCCTACGTTTTTTGGGTTTTCGTAATGTTCAATTACTTTTTCTGAATATGCCATAATATATTTACGCTTTCTATAATAGTTTTTGTTTTCAAAGAGTGCTAGGAATGTAGGATAATGTCGCGTTCGGTGTGCTCGGTATTCCACTTATAATTAGCTACATCAATACCCTCTTTATACATTTCCCATAATGGTGATAATTCACGCAAATGATTTACTTTTTTTTGTAATAGCTTTACCGTATAGTCTATTTCCTCTTCGGTGTTAAATCTCCCGATGGTGATTCTAATTGAGCTATGTGCTAGTTCATCATTTCTACCGATAGCACGCAATACATAAGATGGCTCTAAAGATGCAGAAGTGCAGGCTGACCCACTAGATACTGCGATATCTTTTATTGCCATTATTAGAGACTCCCCTTCTACGTAATTAAAGCTCACGTTTAGATTATGGGGTACACGTGAGATTAAGTCTCCATTAAAATATACTTCTTCCATGTTTTTAAGGTTATCGATTAATTTATTTTGTAGTTTTTTAATGCGTATTGTCTCCATTGGTAATTCTTCTTTGGCTATTTTAAATGCCATACCCATACCCACTATCTGATGCGTAGGTAAAGTTCCAGATCTAAATCCACGCTCATGCCCACCTCCGTGAATTTGGGATATTAGCCTCACCCTTGGTTTGCGTCTCACATAGAGTGCACCAATACCCTTAGGGCCATATGCTTTATGAGCTGAAAAGCTCATCAAATCAACGTTTGATTCATTTAAATTTATATCCACCTTTCCAATCGCTTGAGCTCCATCCACATGAAAAATAATGTTTTTTTCTCTGCAGATATTACCAATGGCGGGAATATCTTGTATCACCCCAATTTCATTATTTACATGCATTATAGATATTAGTATAGTATCTTTTCTAATAGCAGTGGTTAGATGGTTTAAATCAAGAAGACCGTTTTCCTGAGGACTAAGATATGTAACCTCAAAACCAACACGTTCAAGTTCACGCATGGTATCTAAAACTGCCTTGTGCTCTGTTTTAAGGGTAATAATATGCTTACCTCTGTCTTGGTAAAAAAACGCAGCACCTTTTATCGCAAGATTATTGGATTCGGTTGCACCTGAGGTCCAGATGATCTCTTTTGTATCGCAATTTACTGCATTTGCAACCATTTCACGAGCTTCATCTACTGCTTTGTCCACAGCCCAACCAAATGAATGCGACCGAGATGCTGGATTGCCATACAATTCGGATAAATATGGTAACATATGCTCCAATACTCTTGGGTCTATTTTTGTGGTTGCTGAGTTATCTAGATATATTGGTAACTGAATATTTGTTGACATATTATCCTCTGATAAATATTATACATTATACTCGAAAAAAAGTATATTTGAATGTTATTGGAATTATTCATCGTCTTTAAATTTTTGAATAATTTCTTAAATTTTGATTATTAATTGAAAAATCAAATATTTGAAATAAATTATCATGCTTAGTGTGATAATTTTTAACCAAATCAGACAAGGTGATTTTTTCTAGATAAGAATATACGTGATGAGTAAGCCCATTCCATAAATCATGAGTTAGACATTTATGATTATCTTTACAATTCATCATCCCGTGACAACTTCTAGCATCCATATCATCGTCTACAATTTTTATAATTTGTGAGATATTTATATCTGATGTATTGTGAGCTAAAATATACCCACCACCCGGGCCTCTGTAACTTTTTACTACACCTTGCTTTCTAAGCTTTACAAATAATTGCTCAAGATATGATAAAGATATACCCTGTCTTTCGCTGATGTTGTAAAGAGTGATGGGGGCAATGCATTCCACAGTATGAAGCGCCATGTCTAATAACGCAGTTACTGCAAATTTGCCCTTTGTGGTTAGTTTCATAAGATTTGTAAATATACTAATAAATAATTATTAGTGATTATACATTAGTTGAGTAATCTTGTCAAGTATTAAAAAATTATATTGTCGCCCATTCAAGGTTGTAAATATACGTTACACTGATTGGATATAATAAAATATAAAAATATCTAAACTTTTACATTTTAAGCTACTACCCAACCCAGCA
>CANISK010000117.1 GCA_947470205.1 Neisseriaceae bacterium
AGTAGTGCCTAAAAAATGTGAAAATAACTAAATTTTAATGATTTTTTTAAAATTTTGCATGATTTAAGTAAATTTTAAAAAAATTTGTAAATGATGCACTCAGAACATTTTAATTAAATAAGATTTTTTGACTTTTGCAATTCCCCCAATTGTCTGTTTCACTGTCGAAACCAATATTTTTTTCACCATAACTCATAAATGCATCTATAAATGAATAATAAATGCTTGATCTAGTTTCACTATGTGCTAGTTTATCAATCTTTCCAATAAAAAATCTACTGATAGAATTTCCTGCGCCAAAATGAGTTCTTTTGTTTAGTTCGTTTATATCATGTCCTGATGGCACACCACCATTAGCACGACAAATTAAAGTATTAATTTTGTTCATATAAATCACCTTTATAAAAATGCTTTCAAAAAGAATGGTATACTATATCAAATCTCCGTTATTATCACAATAACGCTAATTCGACATACAACCTATATATTAACATGCGAATGTATTTTTTACAAGTGACAAATTTGTGTCATAATGCCAATTCACAAAAATTAAAAATTTTTATTGCCGTTTAAGTTAACAATTGACCAAAGATTGTCTTGCAAATATTTGTGATATAAAAAAATATAGCATCAGTTTTTCTTTGGATATTATGATAAAATCTCTTATTGAAATTACCTTGATAGTAGAGATGATATGCCAAATAAAACTCACACCACAGATAATGCCACAAATTACACCCACACAACACATTACAGTGTTATTGCCATAGATGGCCCATCTGCATCTGGTAAAGGCACTATCGCAAAACGCGTTGCAAATAGACTGCATTTTAGCTATTTAGACTCGGGGGCAATATATCGTACGGTTGCACTGTACGTGCTTAAAAATAAACTCGCAAAAGATATACCAAATAATATTAATGAAATTGCATCAGCAATAAACACCTATATTGATTTATCTTTCATAGATGATAATGTATATTTAAACAATGTGGATGTTACTAATCAGATACGCACGGAAGATGTGGGAATGATGGCATCCACCATTGGCAAATATCCATCTATCAGAACCGCATTACTTCACTTACAACGTGATTTTGCTCTAAAAGATAACCTCGTCACTGATGGGCGAGACATGGGAAGTGTAGTTTTTCCAAATGCAGATTTAAAAGTATTTCTCACAGCCGCACAAGAGAAAAGGGCGGAAAGAAGATATAACCAACTTGTAAAAACTAACGATGCTGTTAATTTTGAAGATATTCTACAGGATATCATCACTCGAGATACACAAGATAGCAATAGAGATGTTGCACCTCTTATGTACACTAAAGATTACAAATTATTAGACAATACATATCTCACAATTGAAGAAAGTGTTGAGGAGATTATAAATTGGTTTCATGGGCATTAAATGTCTTAAAATTATAAACCATATGATTTACTAATATTTTTTTACCTTATGCACAAAAATTGTTTATAACTTTTTAATTTTGCAAAAAACTTTTCATAACCTGTGGATAACTTTGTGCATATCTTCATATAAATCTAAAATATCAATAACTTATTTCAAATTATATTAAAACATAAACTAAAATAAAAATCTTTATTTGCCAATGATTTGCGCAATTTAAACAATATAAATATCAGTACATCAATATGAATCCTGTGTCTGTGGATAACTATTCAAATATAAGATTAACAAATAGTATTTCTGGATGTTAACTTGACGGATAATAAAAATTATTACATTATTATGTATTGTGATAATATTATCTACTCATGTTAATTTTTTATGAAATTACCCTCACAAAACATCGGAGATTTATATATGCAATTTAAACAAGCGGAGCAATTTATCAAAAATAATGATGTAGAATATATAGATTTAAGATTTACCGACACCTTAGGAAAAGAACATCATGTATCCATCCCATCACATAGCTTTAGTGAAGAATTAATCACTTATGGCCATCCTTTTGATGGCTCATCAATTGCTGGTTGGCAGGGTATTGAGTGCTCGGACATGATACTCAAGCCATCTCTAGATACCATTAAAATAGACCCATTTTATGATGCAAAAACTGCATTTATTACATGTAATATATTAGATCCGCTCACAAAAAACGAATACATCAAGTCCCCGAGGGGTGTGGCACTTAGAGCTGAGGCTTTTTTACAAGAATCTGGCATTGGAGATACTGCATATTTTGGCCCTGAGGCTGAGTTTTTTATTTTTGATTCGGTTCGTTGGGATCGCAGTCACTCTGGTTGTTTTGTGGAGATAGAGTCCGAAGAGGCGGCATGGTCATCTGGTAAAAAAATGGGTGGGGCTAATTGTGGGCATCGCCCAGATATCAAGGGTGGTTATTTTCCAGTTCCCCCGGTGGATTCGCTACAAGATATCCGCTCTGAGATTTGTACTGTTTTGGATAGCCTTGGGGTGCCAACTGAAATGCACCATCACGAAGTGGCAACCGCAGGACAATGTGAGATTGGTACTAAATATAGCACTTTAGTACAAAGAGCGGATTGGCAACAAATATTTAAATACACAGTCAAAAATATTGCACATAGACATGGTAAAACTGCCACATTTATGCCCAAACCAATCGTGGGTGATAACGGCTCTGGTATGCATGTACACCAGTCTATATGGATGAATGGTAAAAATTTATTTGTAGGAGATAAATATGCAGGTTTATCTGAAACTGCATTATATTACATTGGTGGGATTATAAAACATGCAAAAGCATTAAATGCTATTACCAACCCCACAATAAATTCATATAAAAGACTAGTTCCGGGATTTGAAGCACCAGTTGTACTGACGTATTCCCAAAGAAATAGATCTGCAGCTATCCGTATCCCATATGTGACAAGTGATAAAGCCACACGGATAGAAGTGCGTTTTCCAGACCCACTGGCAAATCCATACCTTGCATTTAGTGCTATGCTGATGGCTGGACTTGACGGGATTATAAATAAAATCCATCCAGGGGACGCCATGGATATTAATTTATACGAACTAAATGCAATTGAATTATCCAAAATACCAAGTGTATGTGGAAGTTTAGATGCTGCAATACATGCATTAGATACCGATAGAGAGTTTTTAAAACGTGGTCATGTTTTTAATGACGAACTAATTAATGCATTTATAAAGCTTAAAAATGATGAATTAGATTTATACAAAACTACCACCCATCCGGTTGAATTTGCAATGTACTACAGTATATAATTTATTATTAATTATTTGCGGAACAATTAACCATGATAATTATAAAACCTCTAACTACAAAAGAAATGATTGATGATGCTTGTCGTTTATTATATGATGTGTATATAGAAAATATGAAGTGGGAGTTTGGTGAGGATAATGCCTCGGAAATAAAAATTATTGAAAAAAATGGCAAAAAGCTGCTGGTTGATAAATTTATTGATTGCGGAGTATGGTTTGGAGCTTATGAACGTAGTCACATGGTCGGATGTGCAAGATTATGCGGTATGGATGCAAATGGTAAATTTGAGGTACAAGGATACCAATCAGCAAAGAGGATTCAAAAATATTTAAACAAAAACTGCATGGAGGCGGGTAAGGTTGCTGTAGATATAACACATCGTGGGAAAAAAATTTTAGAGAAACTGTATTTGGCGATGCTAGAATATGCCCTCAATCATGAATTAAACATTTTTGGGTGTGTTAGTAATGCATATGTGAGGTCTCTATTCAATCGCATTAATTTACCATTACTTGAAGAAAATGCATTTAAATATGAAAACCAAGATCTATCTGCGGTTAATTTTTATATGATAGATTATAAAAAAGGTGAATATAAAGAGGTCATTAAAAGATTAAATAACCTTATTAATGTACAATCCAAATCTCATTTTTTAGATGCGTTAAATGATGTTGCATCTGTGGTTCCTGTGCCAATGTATTGGCATGACTTAGATCACAAAATACTTGGTATTAATGAATTATGTTTGCGTGGGCTTGGGGTGACAAAACTGGAAGATGTGCTTGGTAAAACTCCTTATGACTTATACCCCAAAGAAATTGCCGATCGCATTACCACACACAATAAAAGGGTAATTTCTAGTGGCGAAGTGTTATCTCAAGAAGAAGAGTTTCGTTATTTAAGTACCGGTAAGATTGGTTATGCAAAAGCTATTAAGTCCCCTTTATATGACAACACCGGTCGTATAATTGGTGTGCTTGGTGTATCAATTGATATCACCTCAGAAAAAGAGGCGGAAAAGCTAAGAATAGCAAATGAAAAACAACAAGTGGCATTAGATGCCAATATGAAGCTTGTCACTTGTTTAAGTGAAATTCAACATATTGTACAAGATTACAAAATCAGTTTTCTAAATGAAAAATTAAGCGAATATGCGTTAAATGGCATTGCGGCTAATTTTAAAAACCAATTATCACAAAAAATAAAACTCACTAAACGTGAGCGTGAAATTTTGTATTTTTTGTCTCTTAACAAATCACCAAAAGAAATTGCGACTATATTATCTGGACTGGAAAACAAACCATTATCCTCTGCAACTATATTATCCATTATAGACAAACAGCTTTATATTAAATTTGAAGTATTTAATGTGAGTCAATTAATTGAAAAAGCCAATTCATTAAAACTTATTCCATTTATCTTAAATTAATTAACAAAGAGGTGTAATATGACTGCTATGGTTGATGCCGCTTTTATGCGTAAAAGCTTAAAAGGTAGCCAATTTGAAATGACATATGCTGGTGCACTTAGTTTTATGCGAAGAAACTACACCAAAGACTTAACCAATGTAGATATAGCGGTTAGTGGTATTCCATTTGATCTGGGTGTGACTTATAGATCTGGCGCAAGACTTGGCCCTCGAGCAATCCGTGCCGCATCGGTACAAGTGGCGGAGCTATTACCATATCCATGGGGCTTTAACCCGTTTGATGTCTTATCAGTGATAGATTATGGCGACTGCATGCTAGATCCACACAATCCATACACCATAAAACCCACCATTATAAGTCATATTGATAATATCCTAAACCACAATGTATTTCCACTTACATTTGGCGGAGACCACTATATTACATATCCCATTTTATGTGCATTTGCAAAAAAATATGGAAATGGATTATCTGTAATTCATTTTGATGCCCACTGTGATACATGGGCAGACGATGAGGAGGATTCCCTAAATCACGGCACAATGTTCTATAAGGCAATTAAAAATGGTATTGTAGACCCAG
>CANISK010000118.1 GCA_947470205.1 Neisseriaceae bacterium
AACTAAGAAGATTACACGCCAAAGATGATAAGATTATCATCATCCCCAAGATATTTTTTGATTATTCTACTGATGATGTATTAACGCTTGAATGGATGGACGGTATTCCTATCTCACATCTTGATACCCTAAGAGAGAATAATATTGATTTGGAGAAATTATCTCACAATGGTGTCACTATTTTTTATACACAAGTATTTCATTATGGATTTTTCCATGCCGATATGCATCCGGGTAATGTATTATGTGATTATAATGGACGCTACATAGGGCTTGATTTTGGGATTGTGGGGTGTTTGTCTAATGAAGATAAAAGATATCTCGCGATTAACATCTTGGCGTTTTTTAACCGTGATTATAAAAAAGTTGCTCTTACTCATATTGAATCTGGATGGGCACCGAAAAATACATCCATTGAAGCATTAGAAAACGCAGTGCGTGCTGTATGTGAACCAATATTCAATAAACCACTTGCTGATATTTCTTTTGGGCAAGTTTTAATTAAACTCTTTCAAGTGTCTAGACAATTTAATATCATCGTCCAACCACAATTATTATTACTACAAAAAACTATTGTAAATGTAGAGGGAATCGGGCGTTTATTAAACCCACAACTTGACCTCTGGGTGACTGCAAAACCAATTTTAGAAAAATGGATGCGTGAACAGATGGGATGGCGAGGGTTTATTCGTAATATAAAAAATGAGATACCATATATTAGCTATATGTTACCCAAATTACCTAGGATATTGATTGAAACTATCAATAATGATAATAAGTTAAAATTAGAAAATAATGAATATTTAAAACTTGTGCGGAGTTTACGTAAACAAAATTGGCTGATGTTAGGGTGTGTGATTGTGTGTATTATTGTGATTATCATACGATAATGATTTTGTTGCATTTTGTCATTCCCGAGAAATCTGGAATCTATGTTCTATAATATTTTTCTGGATCCCCGCATTCGCGAGGATGACAGTATATGGATAATAACAAATGGCAAATTATAAAGTAGTGTCTTTATTTTCTGGAGCTGGTGGGCTTGACTTGGGTTTTTGTCAAATGGGTTTTGAGATATTATGGGCTAATGATTTTAATCAAGACGCTGTATTGACATATACAAAAAATATTGGTTCTGAGATTGTTTTCGGTGATATAACTAAAATTAAAAGCTCTGCTATACCCGATAATCCAGATGTTATCTTGGGTGGTTTTCCATGTCAGGGTTTCTCTATTGCTAATAATAAAAGAGGCATGCACGATGAACGAAATTTTTTATATAAAGAACTGCTTCGAGTGGTAAAAGATAAACAACCTAAAATTTTTATCGGAGAGAATGTAAAAGGTTTATTATCCATGGAAAAAGGTCAGGTACTACAAATGATAAAAGAAGATTTTCAGAAAATCGGCTATCATGTTGGCTATCAACTAATAAACACCGCAGATTATGGAGTGCCTCAAAATAGAGAACGAATTATTTTATATGGTAATAAAATTGGCATTAAATCATCATTAAATTTACAAAAAAACTCAAACAAAATATCAACAAAAGAGGCGATTGGTTTTTTATCTGATACATGGATCACGAATAATTCAATTTCTATTAATGGCAGAATGATATATAACCATATTGCATCTATCAATGTACATGATAAATTTTTCGTGAGACAAAATCCACCAAAGCAATCTGATATATGTGATTATTTGAAAGCATGGAGGGACGCGGCAAAAATATCCACTAAAAAAATTGATGAGATTTTTGGTTATGCACATACTGCTGGACATTGGTTTAGAAAAGATAATAATTCTGGTTCAATACCCACACCAGATGATTGGTGGAAATTAAAAAAAATATTAAATTTTGATGATAAATTTGATTTGCAGGTAACTGAATTAGAGCTTAAACAGATTAAATTTGAGCAATCTTTAAGAATTACCAATTGGGACACTCCAAGTGATACAATCACCGCCACACAACCAGAAATACATACTAATAAAAAAAGGCGTTTATCTGTGCGAGAATGTGCAATTTTGCAAACCTCTCCAGATGATTTTATTTTTACTGGAAGTCTAAACTCAATGTATAGACAAATTGGCAATGCTGTGCCTCCACTCTTGGCGAAACAAATCGCAACCATAGTTTTAAACTGGCTAGGGTGTTATGGACTTAATTAGATTAAATAAACATTTAAAAGATATTGGGCTATGCTCTAGGCGTAAGGCGGATGAATTTATTGCCAATGGGTTTATCAAAATAAATGGTACGGTTATCTGTGAGCTTGGTTATAAAATCAATCCCCTTACAGACGTGGTCACTGTATCTGATGATGCCCATCAGGTTATTGATAAATTTGTATACATTGTATTAAATAAGCCTATTGGATATGTGTGTTCTCGTGATAAAGAAGAAGGGGATACGATATATGATTTATTGCCAAATGATATGAAGGATGACCTTGCTTATGCAGGGCGACTAGACAAAGATAGTAGTGGGCTTGTGATTTTATCTAATAACGGTAAATTTGTGTATAGTGTATTTAATAAACTAGAGGAATGCGAAAAGGAATATCTGGTAACGGTAAATAAACCGATACATGATGAGTATTTATATCAACAGTCTCATGGGCTAATTAGGCTAGATGGCAAGGCGGTGCGTCGTGCTAAAGTATGGCAAACTGGCATAAAAAGCTATGGGATGATTTTAACTGAAGGCATGAATAGACAAATTAGACGAATGGCGGAAAATCAGGGATATGTGGTGACCAAACTCAAAAGAGTGCGAGTGGGTTGTGTAACTGACCATGGGTTAGATTTGGGTACATGGAGATTTTTAACCAAAGAAGAGATTGAATTTTTCCACTAAAAGTGCAATAAAAAAATAGTGACTTGTTTTATAATGTATAATAAATCAATAACTTATAAAATATTTGATATTTTTTATTGTTTTTTAGTGGAATTATAGTATAATAATATATTATATAGTCATAGTGTATAGTTATATACATTATGATTATTTAAATAAGAAGACAGTCCACGTCAATGGACTGGCAGTTTTGTAGCTTCTAATCAATAGTGCTACGAGACTTCTTCTTAGTGTAAAGTCTAAGTCGGATGCAAATGTCAATCTCACATCCGACTTTTTTCTTAAATACCTTCATAATAAGTCCCAGTATAACTGAAAGCATCAAATACTCCCTTTTAAAAAAGTTTATATTTGTCTCAGTTAGGCAAAACCGCCTCTTCTGAGACGACTTCGCCTTGTAATCACTTACAAAACTCCAATATTATAACATATTTATCAAAAAATAGATGGAATTTGATTGATTTTACAGGGTTTCTGATAGCCTACAGTATTAAACTAATTGAGATGTCCGTGTTTTAGTTGATATTTGGTATGAGTCTTATCGGCGATTGATAGATCATGGGTGACTATTATGATGCTTGTGTTAAATTCTTGCTGTAATTCTAACAATGTATCTAATACTTGATGGCTGGTGCGGTTATCCAGATTGCCTGTTGGTTCATCTGCGAAAATTAATTGTGGCGCGTGAATAATTGCTCTTGCTATTGCAACGCGCTGCCTTTCTCCGCCTGATAACTGGGATGGATAGCGTTCCTCTTTATTATAAAGATTTAATTTATTAAGAATAAATAAAGCTCGCTCTTTTAACTCTTTGGTGATTTTGTGGTTACTAATAAGAAGTGGCATGAGGATATTTTCAAGGGCGCTAAATTCTGGTAATAAATGATGAAATTGATACACAAAACCTAATTTTATATTGCGTAATTTACATAATGATATATCATCTAATTTATTTATTAATTGGTTATCAATATACACTTCCCCCGAACTCAATATATCAAGCCCTGCCAATAAGTGCAATAAAGTGCTCTTCCCACTTCCCGAGCTCCCCGTAATGCTCACACTCTCCCCTTTTTTGATGGAGAGATTTATATTATCCAATATGGTTAAATTTTGCTCATTAAAATTAAAGATTTTTGATATATTGATAGCTTTTAACACTTCGTTATTATTCATCACGTAACGCCTCCGCAGGATTCGTTTTTGCAGCATTTCTACTTGGGTAAATGGTTGCAATTATGCTTAATAAAATAGACACGATAACTATCTCAATCACATCCCGAGGGATGATTTTACTTGGTAAATAATCCAACAAATAAACATCTCCGTTGATGAGTTTCATCCCAAATAGTGACTCCAAACCATGAACTATATGACCCACGTTTATGGACAAGACTACCCCAATCACCGCACCTAAAGAGGTGCCAATAATACCAGATATACCACCTTGTAGAATAAAAATTTTCATGATGCTGGATTTGGTGGCCCCCATAGTACGCAATATGGCGATATCGGATCTTTTATCATTTACTGTCATAACCAAAGTAGACACTAAATTAAATGCCGCAACTGCAATGATAAGAGTTAGAATAATAAACATCATCTTTTTTTCCAATTTTACTGCAGCAAAATAATTTTTATGTTGGTCTATCCAATCGGTTATTATGATATTATCTGGCATTTTGTTTATCAGGTCTTCTTTTATGGTTTGGGTGATCATCACATCATCTACCTTAAGACGAACCCCACTTACATCCTTGCCTAGTTTGAATAATTTTTGCGCATTAGTTAGGCTAATTAATATCAATGAGCTATCATATTCATACATATGTGTATTAAAAATAGCAGTTACTGTAAATCTCTTAAATCTAGGTATTAAGCCACCCGGTGTAATTTGCCCATTTGGTGTAATGAGGGTGATTTGATCTCCGACAAATACCCCTAAAGTGCGCGCCAATTCATATCCCAAAATTACATTAAATTCCTTTGCATCAAGTGAGCTGTATCTTCCATAGATGATTTGATTTTGAATACTTTCCACATTTTTTTCTAAAGTGGTATCAATGCCACGCACCATTACCCCACTTACATTATTCTCATAGGATATCAATGCCTGACCGTCTACATATGGAGCAATTGCAAGAACATGTTTGTTTGATTGTACAATATTGGCAATATTTTGCCAATTGTTCACACTGGAACTAGTACTTGTGATTTGCATATGTGAAGTTACACCAATAATTTTTTTTCTGATTTCTTCTTGAAACCCATTCATAACTGATAATACAGTGATGAGAGCGGAGACTCCTAGTGTGATACCAATGATTGATACCAATGATATAAATGATACAAAACTATTTTTTTGTTTAA
>CANISK010000119.1 GCA_947470205.1 Neisseriaceae bacterium
GAGCCTACGCGGGAATGACAGGAGCCTACGCGGGAATGACAGGAGCCTACGCGGGAATGACAATTATCCTGTTTTTTTATCTTAATTTATTTTAACCCTTAATTCACATTAGAGTATATTTAACTCTTCTAATAGCTCATCCATTTTTTCTATTTGTTCGCATTTTAGTATTTTGTTTACTGTTTTCATGATTAATGAGATATCAGTATTTAGAATAACGTTTTTTACATTTAGTAAATTTGATGAATACATAGAAAAACGTCTCAAACCCATGCCAAGTAGGAGCCTTGTCATTTGAGTGTCTCCTGCCATTTCTCCACAGATTGATACGGGTACATCTGCCTTATCGCAGGTTTTAATTACGTGGTAGATTATCTTTAGCACTGCTGGGTGAAGTGGGTTATAAAGGTAGTTCACCGATTCATCATTTCTATCTACTGCAAGAAGGTATTGGATGAGGTCATTGGTACCAATTGATACAAAATCTACTAATGGGATAATGGATTTGATGGCAATTGCAATCGATGGGACTTCGATCATGGCGCCAATTTTTATTTTTGGGTTAAACGAAATTTTTTCATCTTTTAATTCTTCCATTGCATAGTTTAAATGATTTATAGCCTGTTTCAGTTCTATACTTGATGATATCATGGGGAACATCACTTGGATATCGCCATAGTAAGATGCACGTAATATTGCTCGCAACTGTGTTTTAAAGAATGAATATTCGGCAAGGGATAAACGAATACCGGTAAGCCCCAGCGCTGGGTTCATACCATCATTATGATTCATGAGGTTCCATGATGGGTTTTTGTCCACCCCCAAGTCTGCAGTTCTGATTGTCACTGAATTATGCTTCATTTCTAATGCAAGTTTTTTATATGTCTCAAATTGTTCATCTTCGGTAGACAGGTGATCTTCATTTGCTAGAAATAAAAATTCACTCCTAAAAAGACCAATACCTTGTGCATAGTTATATCTTGCATCCACAATATCATTTACTGTATCAATATTTGCAAATAATGATACATTTACCCCATCAAGTGTTACCGTTTCATTTTTACGAATTTCTTTTAATTTGGTGCGTGAATGAAGCCAATCTTGCTGCAGTTTTTTGTATTCTTTGAGAACTATTTCATCTGGGTTGATTATCAATACACCATTTACACCATCAACAATGATTAGCTCATCATCCTTAATGAGCTGTCTTGAAAATGATGCGCCCACAATGGATGGGATATCTAAATTTCTCCCAACAATTGCGGTGTGGGATGTGAGACTTCCCACTTCAGTTACAAACCCCGAGAAATTAGAATTTTTAAAATGGATTAAATCCGCTGGCGATAAGTCGTGAGTAACTAAGATACCATATTCAATTTTTCCAACACTATCCCAGTTAAATTGATTACCATCTAAATTTTTAAATATCCGCTCTAGAACTTGTATAACGTCATATTTACGCTCTTTTAGATACTGGTCTTCCATTTCTGCAAACTGGTCTGAGAGCCTATCTGCTTGTAATTTTAACGCCCACTCTGCGTTGCAAAATTCTTCTTTAATGATTTTAATTGGCGCTTGAGAGATTTGAGAGTCATTTAGCATCATGATACTGAGAGATAAAAATGCACCTAGCTCAGCTGGAGCGTCAAATGGTATATCCCCCCTTAGTCTTTCTAACTCAAGACGGGTTTTGTATATTGCATCTTCAAACCGTGATATTTCATCAGGTAATTCATCCTCTTCCAAAAAATGCAATGTTGCATCATCCAGATATTTATCTAAGATATAGGCATTACCAATTGCAATACCGCCACCTAGTCCAATACCATGTATCATGATACTCATATTATTTAATTTTCTTCATAAAATTTATTATTGATGAGTTCGGATATTTTTGTCATTGCAAGATTTTCATCCGCTCCTTCGATTGTTATTTTTATGGTACTACCCCAATTTGCAGACAACATCATAACTGACATAATGCTTTTTGCATTTGCGGTTCTTCCCTCTTTATCAATAATGATTTTTGAGGTGAATTGGTTGGCTAATTCTACTAATTTGGACGATGCACGAGCATGAATACCAAGTTTATTTATAATGTTTATATCAAAAATTAACATTTTTTACCTCCAACGTGAATAATACCAGACAACCCACCATCTAAAGTTTTTTGGATACATAACTCTAGCCCATCTTTAGCATATGAAATAGCACGAATAAGCATTGGTAAATTTAACCCGGCTATCATTTCAATTTGTTGCGGTTTAAGTAACTTTTGCGCTATATTGCTTGGGGTTGCACCATATATATCAGATAAAATCAATATTTCGTTATCCTCTCCAATTTTTATGATTAGTTTTTGTACTGATGAGATGATATATTCTACAGTATCAGTGGGTGTTACTGCTATTGTATGTAAATAATTCACATCTTTTGCAATGATATTTTCCACGCAAGACTTAAAGCTATTGGCTAGTTCACAATGTGCTATTACTAGTATGTTTACCACTATTTTACTCCACTTTGATTGATAATGTGAGTGTATAAATCAGTCATTTTTTTGTTTATCTCTGGGTTTGGATGAATAATCTCTCCCCACTGTCTATTAGTTTCACCAACTAATTTATTGGTGGCATCTAACGCCATTTTACCACCTAACCCAGATACTGTGGATGCAAAATCTAGATAATCAATTGGAGTGTTGTCAATAAGTGTGGTGTCACGCACTGGGTCTACTCTAGTTGTAATTGCCCAAATCACCTCTTGCCAAGATCTGATATCGATATCATCATCCACAATGACAATAAATTTAGTATACATAAATTGTCTAAGGTAACTCCACACTCCAAACATGACACGTTTTGCATGCCCTGGATATTGTTTTTTGATCGATATAATTGCCATTCTATAACTGCACCCTTCGGGTGGCAGATAAAAATCCACTATTTCTGGGAACTGTTTTTGTAAAATCGGCACAAATATTTCATTAAATGCCATGCCAAGCACTGCAGGTTCATCGATTGGTTTGCCCGTATATGTACTATGATAAATCGGGTTTTCTCGCATGGTTATGGTTTCAATTGTAAAGACTGGAAATAGCTCTTGTTCATTATAATACCCCGTGTGATCACCAAATGGCCCTTCAAGTGCTTCATCATTTGGATAGATAAATCCCTCTAATACTATCTCAGCGTATGCTGGTACTTGTAAATCATGTAATATACATTTTGTAAGTTCTGTTCTAGCTCCTCTTAATAATCCTGCAAATTGATACTCGGACAATGAATCTGGTATGGGGGTTACCGCACCCAATATAGTTGCTGGATCACAACCAATAACCACAGCAACTGGATAGGGTGTATCTGGGTATTTCGCTCTAAACTCTTTATAATCTAGCGCACCACCTCTATGCCGTAGCCAACGCATAATAACTTTATTTTTAGCTAACACCTGTTGTCTATATATACCCAAATTTTGTCGTTTTTTGCTTACTCCACGAGTAACCACAAGCCCCCAAGTAATAAGTGGCGCGATATCTTTTGGATGACAATGCCAAATGGGAAGTGCGGACAAATCAACCTCTTCTTTTGGGATGATAATCTCATGGACTAATGGATTTTTGATAACTTTTGGTATCATGCTATACAGTTGCTTTAAAAGTGGCAATTTACTAATTGCATCTTTAATGCCGCTTGGTGCTTGTGGTTCTTTTAGATTGGCAAGTAGCGTACCAAATTGACGCAAGTCTTTTAGGTTATCAAGCCCCATGGCATTAGCCACTCTTTTTGTGGTGCCAAATAAATTACCCAAGACACTCATCGGGAGGTTTTCATTAGTAAATAAAATGGCTGGGCCATTATTTTTAATGGCAATATCACAAAAAGTTGCCATTTCTAAGTGTGGTGATATATAATGACTAATAGATATTAATTCATTACAATTTTCGAGCTGGGCAATAAAGCCTCTTAAATCTGTGTATTTCATACGATCCCTTTAAGTAAACTAACCACCTGACTAAAGTCAGAGGCTTTATAGTATAGAATATATGTAAGCGTACTATACCCACATAAGGCAAATTTACCGTTGCCCTTGGTCTCAATGTGTTCCATTGCTAATCCAAGCAAGATTTAGACTGGCGTTGTAGTCTTGCATGGGCTTGGAAACCACACTTGCATTTAAATATATGCTGCAGACGGCTTCGTACTTGTTTACCTGTTTTGATATTACTATGAATATTGGTTAAGTTTTCCATAATAATATTTGTGGAGTTTTGAGATAGTGCCTCAAGTACGATTTGTTTACTGATACAATGGTTAGTATGTGTTGCATTACGTTGTTCTCTACCTGAGACTTTTTTCAAAAGTGCTTTTGCACTTTTAGAGCCGTTGGACTGTAGACGTTTACATAATACTAGATGTTTATCACGTTTATGTTTTAAGTTTGATTGATACGGCGTGCATTACAGTATCATGTGCTTTTAATGTTCTAACTTTTGACATTAATTATCTTCTTTTGGTTACGTGGTAAGAGCGTTCAATATAATTTTTAATAGTTTCTTCACTAACATTACCAGCAGTGCCAACATAATAAGATGGAGACCATAAATGCCCACCCCACAATGTTTTATATAAATGCGGGAATTGTTGATACAATCTTCTCGCAGTAACACCTTTTAAAACTTTCACCACATCACAAAGGGCTATAGTCGGTGGCACACTTAAAAATATATGTATGTGATCTGGTTGTATTTCTTTAGCTAACACAACCCATTTATTAGCGATACAAATTTCATCAAGCAAAACATTAATATATTCTGCAATATCTTTTTCCAAAATACATTTTCTATATTTAGGGCACCATATCACATGGTATGCGGTTTGATAGACACAATTTCTATTGGTAATAATCTTAATCATAGAAAATAATTATATCACATGTGTTATAATTCTGGTAACAATTCTACGAGTTTTTAACGGTAAATACCATTTGCAATAAATTGTCAATGGTATTTTAAGCAATTCCTCCCTCGACTGAAGTCGTGGGTTTCCCTGCAGGTATTCTATGAAAAATAAATTTTACTCAAACTTAATAAAAATTATTGTAATCGTATTGGTTGCATTGATTGTGACATATTGTTTTAATCGCTTTCATTTACAAAATTATTTAAATATTAATAGA
>CANISK010000120.1 GCA_947470205.1 Neisseriaceae bacterium
AAACCGCCGTGTACTAGATGTCCATAAGGTTTCATTTTTTAGGTTTCAACACAGCATAAAGCTCAAAGACGAAGAGCATCATAGCCACTGGCAAGGGATTGGTGCACTAGCACTATACTCTGTAACTGTTGCAATTTCGTATTTATATATGTAATATTGGTATCCACTTGAGTTACCTTAGAAGATAGGTACATTGGATAGCTAGTGTATCCTTTATTATAACTTATCTCATTAAAATTTGTGTTATCATTTACACTTTTTAATAATTTTACCGCATTTGTCATAATAATTTCATTATTTTGGTAATTGGCTAAGTTATTATTTACATCTGCAAACGCTTTTTTTACTGTGTTAATATAGTTATAATATGCAACATAATATTGCCCCTTTGCTTCTTTAATCAAAGAGTATAAACCCATATTTAAAATTGGCATATTAGCACCAATTTGTGCTGTCCAAAAGTCTCCACTAGCAGTAAATAGGCTACCAAGAGCGTTATTGTATCCACCTAGTGGGGTAGTGAGATATATCTTTGGGAAAAAATTAGCATATGCAACCCCAATATTTCCATTGGCAATTTTTAATTGATTTTCTGCAATTTGAATATCTGGTCTATTTTTTAAAACTACAGAGGGTAGACTTAATGGGATTTTATTCTCGGTTGAAATATTTGCAAATATATTGGTGATTTTAAGCTCATTGGAGTTTTTGTTAATTAATGTTGCCAATGTATTTTTTGTAATAATGAGATTTTGATTTAGTGTCGGCAGTTTCATTTGTGCCATATATAATTTTTGTTCATACAGATTCACATTGCTTTGTGTGCCAAGACCATACTGCAATTGCAATTGACTAGATTTAACCATTTTACCCAATAAGTCAATAAAAGTATTTTCAAGATTGATCTCCTCATTAAGTGCCAAAATAGTAAAGTAACTATCAACTACCTGCCCAATAACTGCAAGTTTTATTGCATTTTGTGATGCTTGTGCAAGAGCAAGATTGTCTTTTGCAACATCAAGAGCTTTAAATTGTTGAATAATATTTAATGAATAAGATGGCACAAAACCACCGCCTGCAAAGTTGAAGTTATTGTTAGCCGTGGAGGTGGATGGTATACCAAAAGCTGCTAAGGCTGGACTATTTAGGGTAGAATTGCTATTAAATGTTTGCCCATACCCCAAAGTACCACCCAAGCTAATATCTGGAATAAATGCCATTTTGGTGTGTTCCAGATTAGCAGATGCCACCATTACATTCCCAATCGCCACTTGGATATCATTATTATTTTTTAGCGCATCCACAACATATCCATTTAGCGTATTATCATGAAACTCACCCCACCAATCATTTTTTGAATAATCAGTATCATTGGTTACTTTTGTATTATTTTTGCTGTCGTTCCATGTGTCATCAGTTATAACATTCGGCGTGCTATATTTAGGGCCAAATAATGCACAAGATGTTACAAAGAGTGCAGACATTACAATAATATATTTTTTCATTTTACCAATTTCTATAAACTTTCAATAAACCATATGTTATCACATTCGTTTATCATTGTGAATGACAAAAAGTAATTTCCAATCATGAAACAAATTTGTCACTATTATTTTAAGCTATAAAAGTGTAAAATAAAACTTAACAAGTGAAAATTACAATAAATTTATAATTTAAATTATTACTTGACAATAAAAAAATAATATATATTCATTTAACATATAAGGAGTTAACTATAATGTATAATGCTCATTTAAACCCACAAAATCAACAACCACTATTACTGGTTGGGCAGAATAACCAAAATCAACAATCACTGGGGATTATTGATTATATCCAGGTGTATGATATGCCCAATTTTAACCCCGCTAGGGCGCCACAGTTAATACGAAAATTAGTAGCTTCATACAAACAATTATTAAATTTAGCTCCAAATGATAAAAAAAATCAGATATCAAAAATCGTAAAAGATTTATTTAATGAGTTACAAAGTTTGGCGCTCAATTTTAACAATTATGGTGCGTCAGTAAATCAGGCGCATTTTAAGCACAACATGATGTTGCTTAATAATTTGAAAATTCAAGATGAACCAGGTCTTTTTCATTGTATTACTAGCACATGCAGATCAAAAACATTTAATGAATGCGTAACAGATACCAGCGCAAAATTACAAGTTATTTTTGATACTATCACAACAAAAGAAACTATAAAATCTAAACTAGCTGGACCTATATTATTATGTTTTGTTGTGATGGGTACTGTAATTTATGATGCTACAAAAGACAACGAATTTTTAAGCCCAGAAGCGTCTTCCTACATTGATATAGGGTCGATTGTGTCGGGTGTAATAGGTATGATTGGTGCATTGATGGTTATATTGGAAAAATGTAAAGCTGATCAATTAACAGAATATATGCAACAAAGTTTATCAGACACATGGAATCAGTTGCAGTAATCTAAATTTATATAAAATTCACTCAACACAAGACATCGCACTAGAAATTAAAATTTTAAAATTCCAGTGCGACATCATGGTGCATTAGTATTCATTGGACCTCTTTTATAACCTTGACAAACAAACGTTATCAAATTCTACATTTATATGGGTTATGAAAGAGGCATATTATATGAAATTTCTCTACGTACTATTTCATCTCGCCAAAATCTATTGGGGTGAATTTTTTGTATCACATGCTTGTTTAATGCCATATCCGTGTTATCAATATAATCCGCAATCACTTCACCACAAATTGGAGCCGTTAAAATACCTTTAGCGCCATGCCCAATATTTAGATACAAACCATGTAAGTATGGGCAATCATCATCAATCCAATAATTTGAATCTTTTTGCAGATTTTTGTATATCTCTTTAAATGCACGATAATCTGCAATAGGGCCAACCATGGGGAAATAATCTGTTGTGCTACAACGAAACCCAACCCTACCCATAATATCCCGTGGGTTGATGTTGTTTAAAATATTTGGCAGTAAGTTTTTAAAATGGTTAATATTTTCTATGTGATCGATGTCTCTAATTTTTTCATCAAAATCTTTAAAATTAAAAGTTGCCCCAATGGTAAAACTATTATTGTGAGGTGGGGTGATGTATCCAGAATTGCATAGTATCATATTTGTAGGTGATAATTTTTCATGAGGCGTATTGCTAATTATAGATACCTGCCCGCGAATCTTTCGTAGGTAAAGATTACTTATTTGAGTGAATTTAATTGCATCATTTGCGTTGCATATCACCACATTTGGAAAATTATACATATTATTTTGCTGGTCTACGAGTTCCCAGTTATACATCCCATTTTCACGAAGGGATATAATTTCAGTATCGCATTTTATTGTGATAGATGGATGTTTGGTGAGTTTGTCAATAAATATCTGGGGAGATATCCAAGTGCCATTAGAAAAATATAATCCATGCTCATATGGTATATTTGACTCATTTATATTAGTTAATTGTGCCATTTTTGTTTTATCAACATAATGGCAAAAATCTGACAACGTATTTCTATATAATGCAGACTTAAGTAAACCCTGTTGCTGTTTTAGTATTTTATCATTATAGGCAAACTGTACCATACCACATGTATCAAAATCTTCATACCGCGTGAGGATTTGATGAATTAGATCATAACTATATTTATACCCAGCGATACTAAGCTCTACATTAGCACTGTTAGTGCCAAAGAAATTACCATATAATATCCCTTGTGGATTGCCACTTGCTTCCATCCCAAGTTCCGAATGGCGTTCAAATAGGGTAACCTTATATCCACGCCTAAGGAGGCTATAGCAGGTAGCAGCTCCGCTAATCCCACCACCAATCACCGCAACACTATGATTGTCGTTGTGATTCTGGTAGCGATCATACCAAGGAGTTGGTCTCAATATCTTTTGTGTATCACGTTTGTACGTTAGGGAGCTGTTTAACATATTTTATAAAGTGATTGATTTGTTCATTGTTTTGAATATTTTTAATATTAAATAAATGGGTTTTTGATGTGAGTAATCTGTGCATCTTTTTTAATTGTCGTATGGCTATCGGATTGTTTGTTATATTTAAAACTAAACTAGATATAATTTCATTCATTTTTATTACTAACGCTACAATTTTGTCTTGGGTTTCCTGTGGAAATTGTATAATTATGTTCTGTTTATTATTTGTTGTTTGAATATCTGGCGTAATTTTCAAGTTTTTTATCTCACATATAAATGACTGAATATTTTGTATGTAACAATCAAATCTACATTCTGCAATTTTTGACAAAACCCTCAAATCTTGAACTTTGTTGTTTATACATTGGAAAGCTTGCTCCATAAAAATAAACTTATTTTTGTCTGTTTTTGGCACCGCTATGATTATTGAAATAATTTCATCGAATAAACCATTTGGGATTGATTTGATGATTTCATTGCAAAATGGCTGTAAATTGTTGTCTTGATAGGCTAACCCCAAAATTATTGATGCGTTTAGTAATTTATGATATTTTATAGATGCTTGTATATTTAATTTTACATATGAAATAGCCTGATTTGTCTCATTTTCGACTTCTTGTAACACTGTATCACTAATATGCATATTATTATCACGCATAATATCTAATATATTTGCCATAATGATACTGTATGCATTAATATCTTTTTTTTCTAAATTGCTCCTGCATAGAGCTATTATTTTTGTTCCAATCGTCGGTATGCTGATATCTATATAATAACGTAGATATAAAATACTCTTATATACAGAATCAATATCACGAGTAATGTTTTTTCCATTAAAGTATTTCTGCAATTTAGCCATAACGCTTGAATATGCTTGTTCGGTGGTGATTTCTGTATCTTGTGTGAAGTACTTTTTAGATTGCAAATAATTAGGTTTATCTGTGGTAATACCTAGTAATTTTTGTGTGTTATTCGGGCTGAAAAGGTTCGTGCCATTCATCTAAAAAAGCTCCTTTTTGTAAATATTATTAATTATTCAGATCAATATAAGTTTGTATTTTTAATGCTATAAGATCACATTTAACTTCTTCTGCTTTAGCTTTTAT
>CANISK010000121.1 GCA_947470205.1 Neisseriaceae bacterium
AAATAATCCCAATTATTGTTTTAAAATTATAGAAGATTATATTAATGATAAGAAAATATTGTTATGAATAAAATTAAAATAGCCGTTTTACCAGGAGACGGAATTGGTAGAGAGGTGACGGAGACTGTTTTACCAGTGTTTGATTTATTGAATTTAAATTTTGAATTAAATATGGCTGACGTAGGCTGGGAGTTTTGGTGTCAAGAGGGTAATCCATTACCTTTACGTACATTAGAATTAATAAAAAATTCCAATGCAACATTATTGGGGGCCATTACCAGTAAACCAGAGAAAGAAGCGCAAAAAGAATTAGCTATTTCATTAACAGGTAAGAATGAGTATGTATCGCCAGTTATTCAGCTTAGACAGAAGCTTGACTTGTTTGCTAACGTTAGACCATGCTATGATATAAAACATCAAACACATAGATTTAATTTTTGTATTATACGGGAAAATACTGAGGGTCTTTATTCTGGTTTTGATTTCTATCCAATTAATGATGAGATAAAAACAATTATAAACAAAAATTCCAAATATTTACATATGAATAAAACTGATATTGCTTGTACATTAAGATTACAAACAATGGCTGGATTGCTAAGATTATTTGAATTTTCGTTTCAATATGCTAAAATTAATGAATTATCTAAAGTAACTTTTGCTGATAAACCCAACGTACTTAGAAATAGTGGTAATTTTGCTCGAAGTATCTTTGAAGAAGTTGCCAATAAATACCCTCAAATTAAGTCCGAGATTTTAAATGTAGATGCAGTAGCTTTATGGATGGTACGTAAACCAGAGCAATTTGGAGTTATTGTAGCGGAAAATATGTTTGGTGATATATTGTCTGATTTAGGTGCTGGAATTATGGGGGGGCTTGGTCTGGCTCCTAGCGCTAATGTGGGTGATACGGGATGTTATTTTGAACCAGTACATGGTAGTGCACCCAATATGTTAAAAAATAAAGCAAATCCATGTGCGATGTTTTTAACTGTAGCATTAATGTTAAAGCATCTTGGATATACTGCCGAATCAGAAAAAATTAGCAATGCAGTAACAAAAACTCTTCAAGATAAGCTTGTTGCAACTTACGATTTGGGCGGGAACTCTTCAACTCAACAAATGGCACAGGCAATATTTTGTAATTTAAAAAGTACAACGTCTTCACGTAAACTAATATCAATTTTATCCACAGGAAGTGAAATTATTAATGGTGATATTATTGATACGAATAGTAATATTTGTGCCAAAAAAATTAACACCTTAGGTGGCAACATTTTCCAAATAATGCAATCATCAGACAATAAACAAGAAATAAAAAGTGCCATCGTGTATTTACTGGAAAATAGTGATTGTATTTTAATTACTGGAGGACTTGGCCCAACTTCTGATGATAATACTAGATTTGCACTTAGCGAGGTAATTCGAAGTGATCTAATTTTTAACGATGAAGCATGGAAGCATATACAAGCTAGATTAAATAAGTTTAATTTGAGTATAACCAAAAATAATAAGCAACAAGCGTTATTTCCCAAACATGCATCTCTCATCAGAAATCACAATGGAACTGCATACGGTTGTTATATACAATATTTTGATAAGCATATACTTTTAATACCAGGTCCACCAAAAGAATGTTTACCTATGATTGAAGAATACATCCTGCCAAAACTTGCAGAGTTGAAATTTTTCAATAAATATTTTAGTTATACATGGAAAACTTTAGGAGTAATTGAGGGGGAAATATCTCACACAATTGATAACCTCATTGAAAGATATAATTTATATGACAAAATCAATATCAGTTATCGATGGAATTATCCATATGTAGATATAAAACTATCAATTAATTCCATGGACGACAATTGTCATGATCATGGTTTAGACTTATTTATAAAAGAAATAGATATCTTGGTTGAAGATTTCTTGATTAGCAACGACCAATCTGATGCATTTACAGTATTAAATAAAAAAATTTCATGGTGCAGTGATTTGACTTTTGTTGTGATTGATAATGTGACATGTGGTGAATTTCAAAATGTGGTGGATCATAGGCTGGTATCTTTTGATAAAACCCTTGATAGCGGTTATTCGTTTTCCATTAATTACAATGAGTATTTTAATTCAAATATTACATCATTGGAGCGAAATAATAATTCAAATGCTTTTGTTAAAATTATGGTATCAGGTGCAATAAAAGAAAATCACATCTATACGCATGAAGTGGAAATACCAAATCGTGGGTCTGAAATTAATCTTTTTATTAATGCCTATTTGGCGTGGCAATTGTCTAAATTTATTGAACAAGTACAGATGAATGTGAAAAATGAATAATTTAATTCAAAAATTTCTTATATATGATTCAGCAGAAATATCTGATGCACTTGATAGTTTAAATATTGATGGTGCATTATTGGGGCTAAAACCAATTGTGGGAAACGTAAAGATGTGCGGTTATGCATTTACAGTTAAGTATGCGCAATACCAAGTTAAGCCTTTAGAAGCTCATGGCGCAGCCAATTACATTGATGATGTACCGGCTGGTTCAGTGATTGTAGTTGACAATGCTGGATCAGATAATGCTACAACTTGGGGTGATATTTTAACTCGTGTTGCATTGAATAAGCATATAAATGGTACAGTGGTAAACGGCGCGGTAAGAGATATTGAATTTATTATTCAGAGCAAATACCCATTATTCACCAAGCATATCTACATGAGGTCAGGGAAAAATCGTGTTTATTTAGAAAATACCATGTGTAATGTTACGATCAATCAGGTTGTAATCAAACCAGGTGATATAATTTTTGGAGATATGAATGGTGTACTTGTAGTCCCTGTAGAGTATGCAAAAGAGGTGTTAAACCGAGCCTATAATATTAAGCAAACTGAAGAAAAAATTATTCAAGCTGTGACTGATGGAATGGCACTTTCAGAAGCAAGAACATTATACAGATATGACAAGCCATGGCTACAGAATTAAAATTTTCTGATTTCAAATTTATTGATATGCACTATCATGCAAGTCCAGATTTATATTCCAGGAAGTATGATTTTATAACTGCTGCACGCAAATATAAAGCTATTGATGGGGCAGTAATATTAAGGAGTCATTTGGGTTCTACATCTATTCAAGCAACTATCGCCCAAAGTATGGGTTTACCAGTGTTTCCGTCAGTAAATTTGAATAATATTAACAATGGAGTTTGTTATAAAAGTGTTATTCGGGCACTTGCTGAATATCAACCAGTTTTACCCACAAAAATAATAGTTGATTTACCAACTATAACAAAAACCAACCACATTTCACAATTAAGTAGAAATATTATATATCCAGAATTTGCCAATGTGCTTAACCTAACTGAGTCTATTTATGGTAAATGTATAAATTTAAAAAAAAGTTTGGTTGATATCTTTAAAATGTCCAAGGGTTATCCTATTGTTATATCTACTGGTCATTGTAGTGGACAAGAAATAAAAGATATTCTAAAGCTGGCTGAAAAATTGGATATGAAAGATTTATTATTAAACCAACCGCATAACCCAATCACCAATCTAAATAACCATCAATTGCAAGAAATTGTTAAACAGTATCCATTTGTTTATATTGAACAAACAGCTCTTACTTATTTATTGGGTTACCAACAGCAAAATGATTTTTATCAATCATTAATAAATACTCCAAATTTATTATACAGTTCAGACTTGGGACAAACTAGTCAAATTGATATTATGAAATGGTGGGAACATAGCGACAAATGGTTTAATGAAATAAATTTACCTTTACACAGAAAGCAAACAATATGTCTAACAAATCCCTTGAAGCTTATTCAAATATAAAACATTTTAAATTAATTTTTTTGGTAACTTTAACCATGATGAGTGTATCTGGTCTCATTGGATCGGATATCTATTTACCAGCTATGCCTGTTATGGAAAAATATTTTAATATTACCCCCCATTATACACAATTTACCATAAGCATATATTTATTTGGTCTAGCTATAGGTCAACTAATTTTAGGGCCAGTTAGTGAAATTTATGGAAGAAGAAAAATAGTCTTAATTTGCATGAGCATTTTTGGTATTGCATCAATGGGTTGTGCTTTATCTAGCAATTATTTTATGCTCTTGAGTTTTAGATTACTTCAGGCAATTGGTGGAAGTGCTGGATTAGTGCTAGGTCGGGTCATAATTGGAGATTTATTTGATTCTAAGGATACAGCTAAAATATTTACAATAATTTTTCCATTTGTTGGAATGTCTCCAGCAGTGGCACCAATTTTGGGTGGGTTTATTTCAACTTATTTTGGCTGGAGATACACTTTTACTTTTTTAGCTATATTCGCAACTATAGCAGTATTTTTATTTTGGCGTTATATTCCAGAAACACATAATAATAGAACAAAAACTCAATTTTCTTTTAATACACTGTTATCAACCTATATAGAAATATCATGTCACCGTAATTTTCTTGCATATGCTGGTGCACCATGCTTTGCTTACATGGCTTATTTTGCTTATATTACCCAATCCCCATTCATATTCAGTGGGTTGGGTTATAAAACTGATGAAATTGGTTTTTTTTATGTTGCTCTATCTTTAACCTATGTTATAGGAAATCTTATTAGTAGAAAACTAATAAGTTATAAATCATTAGATAGTACACTTAAAATTGGTTATATTATATTTAACATTGGTGGTTTTTTGATTGCCTTGGCAGCATCAACTTCATATCCGATAATTAGCATGTTAGTTGCCATTTCAGTATTAACTATGGGGAATGGGTTTTTAATTCCCATGGGTAGTGCTGGTGTAGTTAGTGCATA
>CANISK010000122.1 GCA_947470205.1 Neisseriaceae bacterium
AATGTTGTCATTCCCTAAGTCGTCGGGAATCCAGTTTTACAACATCCAACATTCATTTTAAAAGGTGACTATCTACATTGAATGGATTCCCGCCTACGCGGGAATGACATAAATTGGCACTTTTATAGGTTATGCAAGAAGTCTATTTATTGTTATCACGTTTATTATCATAAAGGAACTTATATCATGAACGATTTACCTTTAACACTTCAACATTATGGAATAATGAATAACAACAACCAAAAAACACCGAATAGATTAACATTCCTCAACTCAAGAAATACCAAGCAATATCTTCTATTTGCAAAAGATACCACACTATTAAATCAAGTACAATTAAATCAATTACAATTAAATCAACCACAACAAAAGCAATCTATTTCAAAAACAATCTATAATTCTGCCAATGGTAAGTCTTCAGATTTATATCGTTATGGTGATAAATACAAAGATTTTACCTTTCAGTCCTCAGATAATGTTACATCTTCGCTGATTACATCTTTAAAAGAGATTGCTGGAAAATTGCAAAATAATGAAAAACGTTATGTATTGTTAGATATTGCTATCCCACATCAACAAGTAGCCATTAAAATAAAAAAAACGGAAGATGGTTATGTATTTAGACTGCGCAATAATGCTAAAGACATAACAAAACAACAAGTTTTGATTTGCACAAATGAGTTGGTTGATCAATCTATTATTGAATTTATGAAGATTGGTCTCAAGGTTGATAATTCAAAAAATGAGGTTTATGGCATAATGACTGTTGGTAGTACATTTGATAAAGAAAATCAATTATCAATGGTTAAATTGCAACACAATAGTAGTAATGTTAAGTCTGAGCAACAGATTTTTTCATTAAAATATAATATGGCAACAAAGAGTGATGTAAGTGTGCTTAAGACATTAGACAGTAGCATAGCTCCATATTTTATAGAACAATGTAGACATAGACCCAAACAGACATTGAAATTGTTAGAGTCAAATAATACCTCAAACCAGCAATTTTTATGGAATATTTTAACCAATAAGCAAATATTAAAAGAATTATTATCTCAAGAACAGCATTGTGGTATTTTGCAATGTATATTGAAACATTTCAGCAGTACATCTAATACTGGATTAGATGATCACCTCTCGAAGTTAAAACCTATACTGAACGATATTTTATCCGATGGTGAGCAGAATTTTGCTCAAAAAAATTTACAAATGATGTTAATGGTAATTATAAAAATAGTTACACTTTATAAAGACAATCAGCCTAAGACACCTATCATCACAATTGATACGTATAATTTGATTAAACAAATACTGGGAACGATAGTTAGTAAATTGAATGCTGATGGCATATCTCAACTTGATAACTTAATAAAAAATAAATTCAGTCAAGAAAAATCGCTCATATTATTTTTATATTCAATAATTGAATCTACTTTATCCGAGAAGGATGATAAAAAAATTGAGGCTGCCGTAGAATTGTTCATATACCTTGCGGACAAATGTGCTTATTTTTATGCAAATAGTATGATATATGCTGGCAGTCCGAATAAGCAGAATTTGTTTGTCACAATAAACAAGAAACTATTAGAGTATAGCCACACTACTACATTCAAGGATACAATAAACCGCATCTATAACCATATACTTGTTAGACCTATTAATCCACAATTATATATTTTAAACCAACAAGGAACATGGGATATTAAACAAGAATCGGAAGCACAGGCTATAATAAATGGGTTACACACAAGCCCCAAAAAGACGATAGAAAAGATATTAACCCCAGAGGCATTCAGAGATATTGCATTAAAATTCCCAAATTTAATAAGCTCAATTATGGATAAATGTTTTATAACCCCAAAAAAGCGATCTGATTTTATAATTTTGACGTATAGTCAACATGCTGATATGACTGCATTAATGAAAAATACTCAATCATTAAAAGCAATATTAACTTATGCGACCCCAATTGACTGTAAATTTTTATTTGCTGATATGGGTTTATTTGATTTTGATATCCCATTGGAATCTTTGAATGAGTATTTGGGGTATGCTAAAAAAAAGGGAAAATTAATATTTACCGAGAATGAAATCCAGAAAATAGTTCAAAAGTATACAAGTGAAGCAAATGCAGAGGGACATATAAAATCTTTTGTCAATTATTGTTGCACTGTAGATGGTCTTTCAGATAAGAAGATGGAGCAAATTGAGAGTTTATTAAACCAAATGTTAACATCGGCACACAAAAATGAAAAGTATTCATTGTATAAATTATGTCTTGGTTGTGTAATGAATGCAACTAACTTATCTCGTATAAAAAATAACAATCGTACATTTCAATCTAATTTGCTTCGGGTGAATACTTACCTTACATATGATGTATTTGAGCATAACAATGAAATAATTCCACTTCAGTTTATGAAACAGCATATGCCACATTTGTCACCACAACAAATAATTACAATTTTGTTTGATGCGGTAGAAAATCAACAAAAAATCAGTATAAATAAACTGCTAAATTTAAATAGATATGATGTTTTGGCATTAATCCTCAAGGATATATGCAGCAAAGAGTGTATTGAAAGCCCAACAAGTCAACAATTAATAAAAGATATTTTTGAGTGTTTGTCTGCACAGTCACCAAAAGTAGATATCGCGGTTGCGAAAAAGATTATCAATGCGTGTAGTGAACACAATCTTTCGCTAAAACAAAAATTTTGGCAGAATGATTATAAGATTTTATGGGATGCAATGCAAGGATTTTTTGGTTTTTATACAATATCTCAACAAAATGAAATATTATCAGGTTATCAAGATGTATTAAAAGATAACTCTTTATTTAAAACAAATTATCAAACACCTTTATTGGAAAAATTTAAAGCGATAAAAAATTCCATGAATCAAAAATTTGAGAATACTATTTTAAATAAAATACATCAAGGGTTTAATATATTTGCACAGCTTGTTGCAGACGCATCAAATACTAATGAGGCATTTGGCGACACATCTACATACACAAATGCCACATTGACTGCAAGAAACACTCAATTTGAATTACAATTAAAAGAGTATGCGGAGAAAATTGCAAACTCCAAAGATAACATTGAGGCATTAAATAAACACTTTGATACTCTAGCAGCATATTACAATACAGGTGGGTTTAATAAGGATGCTGAAATAGCCAAGCTAAAAAATGCAAAAGATGAACAGGCAATAAGTCAGATATTCATCGAGATCGTGCAACAATTGGATACTATGGAAAAAGAAAAGAAACAAAAAGCTTTAATGTTGCGAAGGTTAGGTGTAGTGAATACTTATTTGCAAGGTTCAATGTCTGGTTTTAAGTCTTTATTTAAGGATACCGCAATACAACGGATGAAATTGAATGCAGTGGATAATTTGATTGATGAACTTGAAAAGCAGAAAAATTATACACTTGCTGAGCTCAATGATTTAGAGGAAAAAATAACTCAGAAACTTCAAAAAAATACCAAAAAACTTAAATTATCAGATACTGCTAATACAAAATCTTTGCAGATATATAATGATACAAGATAAGTGGCATTGGTTGACACTTCAAACGCCATTTCGACATAAGAAATTATAAAAATCAGTCATTGCGAGCCATGTTTACATGGCGTGGCAATCCCATAAGAAATGACACTTAATCTGTAACATATAAGCGTCAATCCTTGAGATTTATACACCATGATAAATCATGGTTCGGAATGACTGTGTTTATTGGTTTCTTATCTCGAACTGGCGTTATAAATACAAATAATGTAATATGGAAATATTTTGAAATTAACCATCATAGATGTAATTAATAAATTACCAAATTGGGCGACAAGTGCATCAGATGAGTATTTGTCGCGTATTCATCATGGTCAATATGCATGTAAAATGATTGATATTCAAGTGAGTAAAAATAATCACAAAACACCGCTTGAGAATATGTTATTTGAAGCAAAAAAAATTACCACGCAAATCCCAAAAGATAGCTTTCAAATTGCTTTAGATGAAAAGGGTAAATCATTCAGTAGTATTGATTTTGCTAATCATTTGTCACAAATAACACTCACACATTCTCATATTACTTTTATTATTGGTGGTGCAGATGGGCTCCATTCTACAGTTAAAAGCAATGCCCATCAGACACTCACCTTATCCAAATTCACCTACCCGCATGCCTTAGCTCGTGTGGTTCTTCTTGAGCAAATCTATCGGGCAATCACTATTTTAGAACATCATCCATATCATCGTGAATAGTCAATATTATCTACTATGCACTAATTCAGAATTAATGGGGTACGCAAAAATATTAACTGAATTTACCAATCGAGTATCATTAATAAACAATACTCAAGACATTCAAAATACTTATTATTTAGAATTAACAACCCAAGATTTAATTTTTCATAGCAACATACTAAAACCAACCTCCATAAGAGAAATTTATCGTAAATTATTAATGCGCATAACAAATATTAATCAAGAGTTATTATTAAAAGCTATTTATACTAAAAATAAAAAAATATTAAACATATTGGATATCACGGCAGGCTTTGGAAAGGATGCAAGTATAATGGCACACAGGGGACACCATGTAACAATGTGTGAACATCACCCAATTACTGCAACAATACTATATTATGCAAGTATTAATAATCTTATTCCAAATACATGTAAAGTTATATACGTAAAAGATAGTTTTGATTTTATAACGTCACTTCCAGAGGGTAATTTGTATGATGTAATATATTTTGACCCCATGTTCGAAGACCATAAAACAGCGAAATCAAAAAAAGATATG
>CANISK010000123.1 GCA_947470205.1 Neisseriaceae bacterium
CATAAAAATAACTTTGAAGAGAGTTTATTCAATAGCATGTTATCTTATCTAACCAATGCTAAAGAGTATAAAGATTTATCACCGCTATTTAAAAGCATTGAAGAAAATATTTCTGAATATAAGGAGACTGTTATGACTTATGCTGAAGAGTTAAGACAAGAGGGCATGAAAAAAGGTATGGAGGAAGGTAGGGAGGAAGGAATGCGACGACAATTAGAGATGGTTCGTAAATTAATCAAATCTGGGGTAGATGAAAATATTATTCTTGAAACATTTGAACTAACTAAAAAAGAGCTAGATAAAATTAAAAGAGAATTAAAAATTGATACCATGCATTAATTTGTAGCATCTAATTATCATCTTTTATGAATAATTAGATGTAGAATTATCAATTATATCAAGCCTCAATATACAAAATTATAACCACCTTCAAATATCTACAATTTTTATCAAATAATCTTTAACATATTCCCTAACTTTTCAGTGTTGCAAAATGTAGTATCAAATCATTTACCATTATTATTGAATTTTGATATAAATTTATCGTAAAACGATAAAATATATTTGCAATATGATATTTAAAGTGTTATAATATTCTTCTTATGTTTTAATAAAAGGGATGCTATGAATAAAAATAATTATAATCAGTTATTGTTAATAAATAAAATAATGTGCGTGGTTTCATACTTATTCCTGATTGCACTTATATTTATGATAACTATTCCGTGGCTGTGCCCACAGAGTGAAATTGGTAAATTTTTGTTAAGTTTGCAAGATTTTTCTGCTGTTATGGATAGAACGCACAATAATATAAATGACTTCATGTTATCTATTACACCAATTAGTCGCATATTAGGTCTTATTGGCTCTATGTTTGCCTCTCTTCCTTTATTGTTGGCTACGATAATCATGATAAAAATATCTGGGAATTATAAAAAATATCAAGTGTTTGATATTAAAAATGCAATATTATATAGTCGTTTGGGTTATGTTTATTTGGTGGGTGCATTATTATTATTGCCACTTTATGAGATATTCTTTTATGCGGCAGTGACCATCAATAACCCACATGGGCAAAGATTTATCGCTTTTTCAATTGGTATTGAAAATATAACTGCTGTATTTTTTGCTATTGCTTTAGTTACTATTGGGCAAGTTATGAAACTTGGTTACAAAATATCTGAAGAACAGCAATTAACCATTTAAAAAGCTCCATTAGTATGTCAATAATAATTGAATTAGATGTCATGTTAGCTAAACGTAAAATGAAATTACAAGATTTAGCCCGTGATGTTGGTATCACATCAGCTAATCTATCCATTTTAAAAAATGGTAAAGCAAAAGCAATCAGACTTGAAACCTTAGATGCAATCTGTAGGATACTTGATTGTCAACCGGGTGATATTTTACGTTTTTCACTTGAACGGTCAAACTTAGAATAACACTTGCATTTTTATCATATGCCATTAGAAATCTTTTGATGAATAATATTTATTTTTTGATACAATATCTTCTTAAATCTTAAAAAAATGAAAGTATTGTATGCACACAAATCAAATTGATGTCTCTACCAATAATCCTACATCGATAGCCATAGTAGGTTTGGGGCCTAGAGGGGCTGTTATATTGGAAAGAATCATTACATGGCTCGAGTACGCTTGTATTTTATTATTTGACGCTGATTCGCTTGGAGGAAGTCTTGTGTATAACATTGAATCTGACAATATATTATTAAATACAATGTGTTCACAAATTACTTTATACTCAGGAGAAACCACAAAAGATTTTGGGCCTAAATTTGATGGGCCATCTTTGTATGAATATTACAAATAATCATTGCAGTTAGATCATTTCACATACCTTCCTCGAAAATGTTTTCATATCTATTTAAAAAATTTTATTCATCAGCAATTAGATAGATTATCTAGCATGAATATTAAATATCAAATAATTATAGAAGAAGTCACGAATTTAGTAAAAATTGAACATTATTTTAAATTAACAACAAAAACTAATCAGGAGTTTTACACCAAGAAGGTAGTGTTATGCACTGGGCATGGTAACTCACAATTGCTGCATTGTAATAAAAAATTTTCTAAAATTTTAAACCTAAATCATTTAAAGCGATCAATTAACCCACAATCAAAGATTTTAATTAAAGGTATGGGGTTGGTAATGTTTGATATAATTTCTGAATTAACCGAAGGATTTGGCGGAAAATTTATAAAATCTCTTGATGACAATTTAATATATATTCCATCAGGACTGGAGCCTAAAATTTATTTATACTCTAGAAGTGGGTTACCTTTATCTGGCAAGGGATGTAAGAATTCTTTATCTTTACCTCACAAGCCTCAATTTTTTACAATTAATAATATACATGCAATAATAGAGAGTAAAGATAATCTGGATTTTGATGAAGATTTCTTGCCGCTTCTTTTAAAAGAAGTAACTTATAGATTTGAAGAGATTGAGGGAGTTGGAAGTTTTAATGTAGATCATTTTTTTTATCCACAAAATTATATCTCAAAAAATAACTATCATGATTTTTATCATCAAACCGTAGAGTATATTGTTGCAGATTTAAAGGCCTGTAAAAAGGGAATTTTTCAAAATGGCACCAAGGCTGCAGGTGAGTTAATTAGGGATTTACGAGATAACTTACGTTTATGTATTGAACAGAAAAAATTATCATCACTTTCACATCAAAAATTTTTAAATCATTGGAATGTAATATTTAATAAAATTTGCGTAGGGCCACCTCATTTTCGTATAGAACAATTGTTAGCGCTAATAGATAGTAAAGTTGTTAGTTTAGAGGTAGCTTATAATCCACAAATAATGGAAAAAGAAGATAAATTTTTTGCAGTTAGCAATTTTACAAATGGTCAGGCAAATCAAATTGATGCTGATTATTTTATTGAAGCGTCCATTCCTGAGGTAGAGCATGTAGTTGAAAGCAGTCCATTGTGGATGAGTCTAGATAGCGTTAGCTTATTTAATAATAAAGGCTACCGAACAGGAGGTGTGGATATTGATGATAGCTCTAGAGTAAAAAATATTTCTGGTAATGTTTATCATGATGGACTATACGCCTTTGGAATTCCTACGGAGGGATCAAAATATTTTACCTATGTTTTACCTAGGCCTGACATCCCTTCAACATTTTTAAAAGATAGCAATATTATTGCTGAACATATAATTAAAAGCTTGACGCACTGAAAATATCATCTTCGTTGAGGTGTTATAGGCATTTAAGTGGGCACAATAAATAATAACATTACGTATAGTTACATAGGAATACATCGTGCATTATATAAACAATCTCATTAAAAATAACTTCTTGAAAATTAAATATCCAGTAATACAGGTCCCAATGGCTGGTGGGATAATTAGTCCAAAGTTTGTATCTAATGTTTGTAACAATGGTTTATTAGGTTTTATACCCGGAGGATATCTTAATATTCAATCATTAAAGGAGTTTATTGTTACTACAAAGTCATTATTGAGATCTAATGCATTATTTGGAGTTAATATATTTATAGATAAAGAACAAAGAAATATTGACCAGGTTTTTAAAAAATCCTTGGACGTAATTAAAATTGAACATTTATTAAATATAAATTTTTGTGATCACTTTACCGTGCATTCTACTGCAAAAGAAGATGAATGTATAGATTTATTAATTCAACAAGCAGTGCCAATTGCAAGTTGTACATTTGGATTTTTTAATAAATATTCGGTGGAAAAATTAAAAAGTAACAATATAAAAATTATAGGAAACGCAACTACACTTGAGGAGTTTAAGTTTTGTCTTGAGCATGGCGCTGATGCTGTAGTGGTGCAAGGTACAGAGGCTGGCGGTCATCAAGCTAGCTTTCTTGAGGATACTAAAAATATAAAATCTACTCTCATCACACTGGAAGAAATAAGAAAAATTTATCCTCATGTTGTTATTATTGCATCAGGGGGAATTTCAACTAAAAATATGACTAACTATTTTAATTCTGGTGCAAATTATGTTCAATTGGGCACTGCTTTTATGATGACTTATGAAAGTAGTGCTACAGATGTTACTAAAAAATATATAATGAAGAATCAGCATACTGTATTGACCGATATCATTACGGGTAAATGGGCACGTGGCATTGAAAATTCGTTAACTCAGCATTTACAAAACAATACCTATGATTTCCCCATTAGACATTATGAAACTGCGCCACTTAGGGCAAAAGCGAAAGGTAATTCTAATCCAGAATATTTATCGCTATGGGCTGGTTGCAATCCAGATAATTTGGAAATGATGAGTTTGGAGCAACTTCTAGATAATATTAAAAGTGTATTTGGATTTAGAAAGTTATGAGAATTATAAACAACGAAATAACTTATATATCTCTTGTGTTTGTCATTTTAAGTGTGTTAATTTTTTTAAAAACATCCAGTATTTCTTACATTAACTTTATCTATGGTGCCCTATATTTTAAAGATGTTATCTTTTATTTGCGTTAACATTTTTAAAAATAATCTGCGATGTGGTTACTCATGTTATTATTCTACAAATACCATGATTCATAACAAAAATTCTCCAAATTTACCATCAGATCTGCTATAATTATAGCTACGCTCACGATATAGATTCAAATATAAACATAAAAAAATATACTGTATAATCACATGATCAAAAAACTAATCAAAAAACACGATCAATTAAGTAAAAAGTTTTTAACTAATTTACCAACCGCACAAGAATTTATACAGATATACCTAGATCCAAAGATACTAGCCAAATGTGACATAAAGACGTTATC